>JBGUMP010000024.1:0-20819 GCA_045116875.1 Elusimicrobiaceae bacterium
AAAGCTAAGTCTTCTTGAGTGGCCTGGGCAGAAGCGGTTTCTTCGTGGTATGTAGACTTATTAATTTCATCCCAAAACAATTTCACTTTGTCGCATTCGGTAGCGGAAGAGGGGATTTCATCCGTCGTGAACACAACCCCTACCGTAGGCATATTGGGCAAGCATTTTACATAATGACGGATAAATTCCGCCTGCGTTACCACCGCTTTAACACCCGCGTTATTTAAAATATATTCGATTTCTTCGGGTTTAGTAACCATAAAGTTCATCGGAATGGATACTGCCCCCAATTTGTATAACCCATAATTGGCAATTACAGTGTCTATTGAGTTACGATGTGCCACAGCCACCCGGTCACCCTTGCGAATGCCATGCTCAAAAAACATATCAGCCGCCCGATCCACCTGCATTAAGAGCTCATGGTAAGAAACTTTTTTCCCGGTACCGGCCTCAACCAATGCAATCTTGTTCGGATAACGAAACGCACTGTCAGCCAAGGAAGTATATAAGTCTTTGCGACGAATCATAGACACCTCTCAAAATCTGTATATTTATATTGTAGCATACTTCTTAAACGTATTACCCTTGTCGGGGATCTAAAATATCTCTAAAAGCATCCCCTAACAAATTCCAACCCAATACAAATAAGAAAATTGCTCCACCAGGGGCCACTACCGTGTACCAATACGCCAAAGGATGCCCCGGCGCACCCAATACCCAGTTGCGGGCCATTGCAATAAGCTGGCCCCAATCAGCCGTTCCCGGTTGGGCTCCCAGCCCTAAAAATGATAAGGAGGCCGCTGTTAGCACAACATATCCTATGTCCAAGCTGGCTACTACTACAGATGGATAGATAGAATTTGGAACAATATGTTTCCAAAACACACGCCATCCGCTAGCTCCGAGCGTGTGAGCGGCGGTTACAAATCCCCGTTGTTTAACTGATAAAATATCCCCCCGCACCAAACGGGCGTAAGAAGGCCATGCCACCGCCGTTAGAGCAATCATCATATTCTTAATATCCGGCCCTAACATAGCCGCAATCACCATGGCTAGTACCAAGGAAGGAATAGCAAATACTACATCCGTTAAGCGCATCAGGATTTCATCCACTTTGCCGCCAAAGTATGCAGCAATGCCTCCAACCACTAGTCCTATTAGGAATGCCAGCAATGTAACCGTGATGCCAATCTTAAAAGCAAGTCTTGCCCCCCACACAACACCATAATATAGGTCGTATTGTTGTTCTGTAGTACCCAACCAATGTTGCGCATTGGGAGCTTGTGGCTCAATTTGATAACTTGTTTGAGGCAATTGATAGGGGTTGTTTGCATTTTGCACAGGGGCCAACACGGGAGCAAATAACGCCACTAATGCAAAAAATACAACCAAGATAAGCCCGGCTAAGGACGTTTTGTTTTTGCAGATGCGCTTTAGAAACCGTGTATTCATAGGTTACTCCAACCGGATGCGCGGGTCAACCGCCGTATATAAGATATCGGACAGCAAATTGCCAACCACAAACAAAATTGCCACCAAAAAGGAAAACCCCAAAATGCCAGCAATATCTAATTGTTGAGCAGCAAGCACCCCAAAACGGCCAATACCGGGATAATCAAAAATGGTTTCCACAATCACCGTTCCACCCAACAAGCGAATAAATTGTATTCCGGCTAACGTAATCACGGGAATAATGGCATTTTTGCCGGCGTGCTTATACACTACCTGATATTCACTTAATCCTTTGGCGCGGGCCGTGCGAACATAATCTTTCCCTAGCTCTTCCAGCATAGAGGAACGCATCACACGCACCATTAAGGCAAACGAACCAATACACAACGTCATAGCCGGCAATACTAAGTGAGACAAGACATCACAAAATACACGCCACTGTCCATTTAATAAACTGTCAATAAGCAAAAACCCTGTATATGTTTTAAATGCAGTCCCGTGAATAATAATATCAGTTTGGATAGAATATCCCCCGGGTGAAAACCAATGTAACTGTCCGTAAAAAATCATTAGCAAGATGAGCCCCAACACAAAGATTGGAAGCGAGAATCCCCCCACCGAAATAAAACGTGCCAGGATATCTTGCCAACGGTCTTTATGCACGGCAGATGCAGCCCCAAACCACACACCAAAAAATACAACCAGCAACATGGTAACTAACGCTAGCTGAATGGTAGCCGGCAGGTATTGTTTGAGTGCCTGCGCAACCGGCATGTTGGCACTAGGGCTATAGCCCAAATCTCCGTGCGCTACATTTTTGAGCCAACGGCCATATTGTTTAAACACGTTATCGCGCAAACCATATTGGCGGATTACTTCTTCCAGCGCACCCATTTGGCGCGGGTCTTTTACGTATAAGGAGGCGCGCATTTCAGGGCTTAAGCGTTGTGTTAAAAAGAATAGCAAGAATGTAACGCCCAAAACCACCAAAGGCAACAGACAGAGTCGGCGCAAAATATATCGGGTCATTGGATTTTTCCCTCCACACTGGGCACAGCCGCTAAAAGTTTTTTGGTATAGTTCTGTTTAGGTGCTGTAAAAAGCTTTTCAGACGGGGCACACTCTATAATTTTGCCTTGATACATTACCGCAATATCATCACACAAAAAGCGCGCAACGGCAAAATCGTGCGTTACAAAAAGCATAGATAAGTGACGCTTTTTTTGAATATCTTTCAGTAGATTTAAAATTTGAGCTTGTACCGACACATCCAACGCAGACACGGGCTCATCAGCAATTAAAATTTGCGGATTTAGTGCCAAGGCACGGGCAATAGCTATACGCTGGCGTTGCCCACCCGAAAATTCATGGGCAAAACGGTCCAAATAAGCTGTATCTAACTGCACGGCACTTAACAGCTCGCGTAGATATTTTTCGCGGGTAGCTTTGTCGGTATATAAGTGATGGATATCCAGAGGCTCACCAATCAGTTGGCGCACCGTAAAGCGTGGGTCTAAACTGGCGTATGGGTCTTGGTAAACCACCTGTACTTTTTTGCGCAATGCCCGCCATGCTACACTCGATAATCCTGTAATGCTTTGTCCGTCAATGAGCACATCGCCCGAGGTAATGGGTTCAATCCCTAAAATTACCTTACAAAGAGTGGTTTTGCCACAGCCCGATTCTCCCACCAGGCCCAACACTTTGCCCGTTTGTAATGTCAAATCCACGCTGTGCAACACCTCTTTGCTGGTTTGGGCACCTAGCCAAGGGTGGCGCACATACGCTTTGTTTAAATTACGCACGGTTAATGCAGCCGTCATTTATCCTCCTGCAAATAGCAACGCACTTGATGAGGGCCTTGCGCCAATAAGGGCGGGCATGATTCAAAACAACGGGGCATTGCGTACGAACAACGAGGCGCAAACGGACATCCTTTCAAAATTTCTCCGGGCCGAGGCGGCGTCCCCGCGATAACAGGGAGTTTTTCTTCTTTGCGGTGCACACTGGCTAAAGAGCCCAGCAACCCTTTTGTATAAGGGTGCAGTGGACGGGTAAAGAGTTCCCGTGCGGGGGCATGCTCCATACATTGCCCGGCGTAAAGCACCAACACTTCGTCAGCCACTTGGGCGGCTACCGCTAAATTGTGGGTGATAAAGATAACCGACATGGCATTTTGGGCTTGTAGGTCTTTGATGAGTTTCAAAATTTGCGCTTGGATAGTAACATCCAGGGCTGTGGTGGGTTCATCTGCAATTAAAACATCCGGGGACAAAGCCAACGCCATGGCAATCATCACACGCTGACACATTCCGCCGGAAAACTGAAAAGGATATTCATCCAACCGCTTTTCCGCATCGGCAATGCCTACACGGCCTAACAGCTCAGCTGCTTTTTGGCGGGCCGCCGCTTTGGTCATTTTGCGGTGGGCACGTAACGTTTCCACTAATTGCTCCCCCACCGTAAGCACCGGGTTTAAGCTGGAGCCCGGGTCCTGAAAAATCATAGCGATATTACGCCCACGGATACGCCGCAGGGTGGACTCTTTACACGCCAGTAAATTTTTGCCGTTGTAAGTAATTTTCCCCCCGGTAATTTGAGCGTTGGGGGCTAATAATTTTAAGATAGAAAGCGCCTGAACGGTTTTGCCACTGCCGGACTCTCCTACAATAGCCAGCACCTTGCCTTTTGGTAAATTATAAGACAGGTCATGCAACACAGGCACTGCACCACTTTCTGTAGCAAAGCGAAGAGACAAATTTTCGATACGTAATACCGGCTCCGTCATATACGTATATTATAGCACTTTACAGCATAAAAAACCCCCGGGCGTAAACCCGGGGAATTTTGTAATTAACTACAAACGCAGACGTATGAGCACTCATCTTCCCTACACCCACCAGCATCTACCCAATATCTAGTAGAGAGACTGTACCAGGCGCCGTTCTTTTCTTCTGTACATGCACCACGACTTCCAGTAACTTGGGTGAATTCATTACATTCTTCTTGAGTGTTCCCAGCAACAGGTCTGTCAGTATAACACGCACCTCGTTCCTCCCAACGGCAAACTTTCGTTCCAGGTCCTGAGGGTTCCGGATTCGGAGTGTCTTTTCTGAAACATTGATCTCCAATTAATTCAGCATCTTTAGGACACAGACACTGACAAGTTGGAAAATCTTGCCAAATTCCAGGGACAGCATCTTCATCTTGAGGATTGTCACAATGTTGAGGATCGCCTGCTGATGCAGGACACGTATTGGGACATGTAGCTTGGTCCCAACCAGTAATCTGCCATTTCCCAGTGGATTGATTGCAGCTATACTGAGCCGTTTGTACCGTTTTTCGATCGGAACATGTTTGAGTTTTATTCGGTTTACCGCAATCTTGTCGGCAATCTGTAGAAGTTATATTTTCCGAATGAAAAACCCACTGATTCCCCTCGCATTGCTCCTAAGTGTGGTTTGTACAGGTGGAAACGTCATTCCTCTTGGCATCTTCTTCGCAGACCGTTTGTACACAGTCTTCGGCAGTTTTGACATAGTTACAAGTGTCCAGATCTAAGGTATATTTTGTCCCCGTCCCTATATAACCTTCAGGACAGGACTCTGTCTTGGTAGAAGGTTTTGTACAGGTCGGTTCGGGTTCGGGAGCAGAGCCCCCTCCCGCCGCACATTCAGCCCCGCTCTTTGCAGGAGTATATTCATTACAGGCTGGATAGTGCTTGTTTAAATTGTTGCAGTACGCACCTTCACAGCAAATACCTCCGTCTGCGTACGATTCGATTACCAATTTGTAGTCTTTACCCGACTTAGCCGACGCTACCATCCCGGTATTGCCAAACTCAAAATTATAGTTCTTAGCTCCGTTTTGCGGATAGGTTGCCAGCTCCGCTGTGTTTGTTTATAGTTCTTATCCAACGTACAGCGCGCCTCTTGCTCTGCGCGTACCGCTTGCAAGATGCTTTCCGCTTTCGTGGCCTTTCTGGTTTCCAATACTTTGGTAAACTTCGGTAACACTACCGCTGATAACGTGGCGATGATCACCACCACCACTACCAACAGTTCTGTTAGCGTGAATGCTCGCTTCTTCATGGTTCCTCCTCAAACGATTATAATTATGGCCCAAAGGCCCCACTAATGGTTTGGGTGAAAAAGTCACATTTGTCAATACACTTCAAAAAAAGACCCGGTTTTTGCTATACTTTGGTATGAGAATTTTTTCACTAATCTGTGGGGCTTTTGTTTTATGTATGCTGTGTGCGTGCAAGCATTATGACACCATTTCTATTACTTTGCCCGACGGATTTGAAGTAAAAGCGTTGGTAGCTGATACGCCCGCCAAGCAAGAACGCGGCCTTATGTTTGTTACCGATTTACCCGAAAACCGCGGCATGATTTTTGTGTTTGACGAAGACCAAGAACAAGCATTTTGGATGAAAAATACACTCATTGATTTAGACATGGTATTTATTGCCAGTGATAAAACCGTTACTGATGTAGCGCACGAAGTTCCCCACTCCTACACCTACACACCGGATAATGAAGTAGCTTATGCAATCGGCTACGGAAAATACGTGTTGGAGCTGGCAGCTAAAACAGCGCAAAAACATCACGTTTCTCCCGGTGAAAAAATCCAATTTTCTTATGAAAAATAAATATTTATTGTGGGTTCTACCTTTCCTTTTACAAGCTTCCCTTGCGCAGGCACAAGCGCCCAATGCACTCAAACAAAAAGCCAAGGAACATTTAACCCATTTAGTGTCTATTGATACTTCTGTATCCAACCCGGATGAAATAGCCGCCGCCCGCTATATTTATAAACAATTTAACAAGCAAAAAATCGACTGGGATATTTTTATCCCCAGTAAAGGGCATGCCAATTTAATGGCACGTATCAAAGGCACCGATCCTACCCAAAAACCACTTTTGTTGATATCCCACTTAGATACCGCCAACGCACAAGAAGGATGGACGATGCCCCCGTTTAAAGCTACTCAATCCGACGGGAAAATTTATGGGCTAGGCACTACCGACGCCAAAAATTATACTGCCGCTTATTTAGCTTTATTTACCTGGTTAGCCAACCAAAAAGAAAAACCGCTGCGTGATATTATCTTTTTGGCTACTTCGGGCGAAGAATCCGGCAGTGACAGCGGACTATTGTGGTTAGGCGCCACCCACTGGGATAAAATAGCCCCCGGTTTTGCTATTAATGAAGGAGGCGGAATCATTCAAAACCCGGGCGATGCCCCCATTGTATTTGCCGAAGCCGCTACCAAATTATACATGGATATTAAAATTACTGCTTATGGCCCGGATGGACATTCCGCATTGCCCAATGGAAATAATGCCGTATATGCTTTGTCGCAAGCATTGGCTAAAATTGAAAATTGGAAACGCCCCGCACAACTAACCCCACCGGCACGCACCCTGCTCACCGCTATTTTGCCGTTGCAGGACGAAGACGGAAAAACAACGTTACGGATGATCCTTGAGGATGTACATCCGCAAAACCGCCAGAATGCAGCAGAATTAATGGCACAAGATCCGTTTTTCAAATCTCAGTTAAAAGATACCATTAACCCCACCCAAGTTTCTTCAAAGACAGACGCGGGAACTACCGGTTCCACCGCCAGTGCCGTGCTCAATGTACGTTTGCTACCTACCACAGATCCGGATGTCTTTTTTACAGAGTTACAGGAGTTGTTTCGCGAAGAGCCGAACATTACGTTGGAAGTATTGGAACGTCCGCAATTCCCCGCCCCCACTGCGATGGACGGCACGGACCCCTTGTTTACATCTATCCAAAAAACCGCTCAAAAGTTAGTGCCGGGAGCAATTACGGTCCCGGGGTTAAGCCCGGCTTCCGGTGATAATGAATTTTTACGCAAATTAGGCGTTATTACGTATGGGTTAGGCCCTACCATGAACCCACTAGACACCAATACGGCACACGCCGTAAATGAATTCATTCGTGAAGAAGATTTCTATCAGCAATTGGATTTTATTGCCGGGGTTGTATTTGATTTTGCGTACGGGAAGGACTTATTCCCGCTAAACGCTCCCAAAAACGCCACTGATTCTACAAAATAAGCTATTTATAATAAATACTGGCTTTTACTTGGTCAACGTGCTCTTTGCCAAGCAGTTTGTCTGCTATGGCAAAACCAAATTCAATACTGGCCGCCGCGGATTGCCCCGTAATAATGTTGCCATCCACTGCTACATATTCTCCGGTGAAATGGCCACCAAAATCTTCATTCATAGAAGTAAAACAGGTATAGGTTTTGCCTTTAAGGTATCCGGCATGCCCCAAAATGGTGGGACTGGCACAAATAGCAGCTACCAATTTGTTCGCGCCAATAAATTCCTTGAGTAGCTGTTGCAATCCTGCACTTTTTTCAAGTGCCGCATATTGTGGTCCGCCCGGTAGCACCAGTGCGTCATAGTCCGTTCCCCGCAATTGCGAGAATGGTTTTAACTGTGCACACGTCAGCCCAAAACGTCCCTTCGCACCGGTTTGCGTAAGAGAGAAAATATCTACAGTTAAGCCGGCTCTTCGCAAAATAGCATACGTGCCTATCGCTTCTATTTCTTCAAATCCATCCGTCAGCACCATGCAGACTTTTTTCATAGATGCACCCTATTTGGCAGCCGCTTGCTTAAGCGCAAGCACTTTGTCCGTCTTTTCCCACGGAAATTCCTTGCGGCCAAAATGTCCAAATGCAGCCGTTTGCGTATAAATGGGATTACGCAATTTGAAATGTTCAATAATACCCCGTGGCGTAAGCGGGAACACCTGGCGGGCCATATTGGCTAATTGTTCATCTGGCAAAATTCCAGTTCCGTCTGTATCCACATAAAAGCCAACAGGTTCTTCACGCCCAATTGCATAAGCTAATTGTACTGTGCATTCGCTAGCTAACTTGGCAGCCACTATATTTTTGGCAATATACCGCGCCATATAGGCGGCTGACCGATCTACCTTCGTTGGATCCTTACCACTAAATGCACCGCCCCCATGCGGGCAACGGCCTCCGTATGTATCTACAATAATTTTACGGCCCGTAAGCCCCGTATCGGATTGCGGCCCCCCAATTACAAATTTACCCGTTGGATTAATATAAATATGTGTGTTAGCATCCATCCATTTACCTAGCACAGGGGCAATACATGCCGCCGCAATTTCTTTTTTAGATTTCTCGGTAATTTTCTCCCCTGTTTTATCCAGAATGTCTTGCGTATGTTGTGTAGAAAGCACCACGGTATCTACACGCACCGGTTTTCCATCGCTATACTCCACGGTTACCTGACTCTTTGCATCCGGCCCTAAATACGGCAATTTACGAGAGCAGCGCACTCTATCTAATTCTTTTAAAATTTTATGAGATAATACTAACGATAGCGGCATCAATTCCGGTGTTTCATTAACAGCGTATCCCACCATGAGGCCTTGGTCACCCGCACCGCCAATATCGACCCCTTGACTGATATCCGGGGATTGTTTCCCAATTACATTGATCACCGCACAGGTTTTATAGTTAAACCCCCATTTGGCTTCATCATAGCCGATATCTTTGATGACATTGCGAGCAATCTGTTCCACATCTACCCACGTGCGGGTGGTAATTTCCCCCCCTACAACAACAAGCCCACGTGTAATATATGTTTCACAGGCCACACGTGCCGTTTTATCCTTTCTTAAAATTTCATCTAAAATTGCATCCGAAATTTGATCACATACCTTATCCGGGTGACCCTTGGAAACAGATTCCGATGTAAAAAAGCATTTGCCTTGTTTAATCATACTACTCTCCTACAGAAAGATATGAGGGGTTTAGTATATTATACCTTATTATAATTTCCCTCGCACTTATCGGACAAAGACAAATCCCCCGTCTGTTAAACGGGGAATTTACACTATTGAAATTGTCTTAAAAGCGAACAGACAAGGATGCCTCTGCCCCTAGCCCATAATAGGCGTAATTAGCAGCAAGACTCAAGTCCAAATAAGAAGGAAGTTTGAAGTTAAAACCCACTGTTCCACGGGCGGTAGTAGCATATTCCCGCTCACCAGCCAAAGCAGTGGAAGCCACGGAATTTACATGTAGAGTTGTGTAATCCACTCCACCCCCAATATAGGGAACAAAATATTTAATCTTCATCGAAAGGACTAAACTTGCATTATAGTGGGAAACTGCAAAATCCCGCGCACTGGCAGAATGGGCCGCTACCACTAGCATAGGTTGTAGGGAACCTAACATTTCATTGGGCTGCGTAATTCCCCAGCGAAGGCCTCCCCCCGCAATGGTCATCCCTTGATAGCTACTTGCACGAATAAACCCATCAATACGAAACGGCAATCCGATATCCGCCTGTAGCCAAGGGTAAAAAACATGCCCTACTTTATCGCGGTCTCCCAACGCAGTGTGATTCCTTTCTTCCGCCGTGTTACCGTTGGCTTTACTCATTTTAAAAATCATACTGCCCCGAGGACCAATCTGAAAACCACCCCAACCAAGCACACGCCCCGTGGTATATGTCCCCGAGCCAATGAGGCCTCCCAAATCTTTCGTAAATGCACGTACATTTTGTTCCGTTACATTTGCGCTAAAATCGTTCCAAATTTGATTTGCAAAAGAACTGGTTACACCTAATAAACATACAGCTAAAATTAAAGCAATTTTTTTCATACTTTTCTTCCTTACCTAACTTAATTAAAAATCAATTCTTCGCCTACTTGAATCTCTCCTTGGATACTGCCTCCCGGCAATTCTAAAGTACGGCGGGCTTGCCGATAAAAACGACTCATACGCCAAGGCTTCAAATTTTCAATAGTTGCCAACACCCGATTTTGCGCATCCAAAAACACCACATCAATATTAAATCGCATAAAACACGTATGAATCTGCGGGCAGGGTTCCAACAACAACCCTGTCTTTGGTTGCAACTCTTTACGAAACATCAATCCTTTCAAACGCGTACAAAAACTTTGTGCAAGTTCTACTTGCTCAGCTATTATTATTCCTGTACGAGCTACAGTACACTTCATTATAATTCCTTAACCGCCACAACAATATCTCGTTCAATCCGTTTTCGTAAATCTTGTTGTAAAAATACCAAATTGACCGGAGATTTTACGCGGTACTGCTCCCCATTACGAAATACCAAAAAGGTAATTAGCCATTGCCGGTTAAAAGAGACCGACACAATCCACATATCCGGGCGCGTGCTAGCGGCTCGAACTTCTTGCACTTTGGCTTCAAACTTCTCCACCTGTTGTACACAGCTCGAAGAGCAAGCCCGCACCCGTTGATAGGTTTCTTTGTCCAAGATCCGGATATTATGGTATTTTCTTCTTTCCACAGGCAATATAAGTTTTTCCGCCTGTTGCTTAATACCGGTAATTTTCAAAAATTTCCCGTAGGAAACATCCAACGCATGCAGAGAGGACGCCATTAGTAACAAACAGCAAAACGTCCATCCCGCATATTTCATAAATTTAGGCAGCCACACGTTCTACATAGTTACCCGTGCGGGTATCTACCAATACGGTATCGCCCTCGTTAATAAACAACGGAACCTTAATCACAGCGCCCGTTTCCAAGGTCGCTTCCTTAGTTGTATTCGCTACAGTATCACCTTTAACACCCGGGACAGTGGACGCAATTTTAAGCGGCACTTTAATCGGCAATTCTACATTAAATAGTTGATCATTAATGTAAATACCGGTAGCATCCATGTTATCTTTTAGATATTTAGTCAAATCGCCCAATTTAGAAGTAGGAACTTCAATTTGATCGTATGTCTCCGTATTCATAAACGTGGCCATATCCCCTGTGGTATAAAGATACTGAAAGGGACGTTTTTCCACTTCTACTTCCGTAAATTTATCTTCGGGGCGATAGGCTGTTTCAATCATAGCGCCCGTGTTGATATTGCGTAATTTTACACGTACTACGGCGCGAGCTTGTGATTTGCGGTGATGTTGGAATTCGATAATTTCCACCAATTGGCCGTTTTCGTCCTGAAAAATCAGTCCTTCGCGAAATTCAGTTGTGCTTAGCATATTGTACCTCGTTTAATTAGGCGGCATTCCGCCCGGATTTGCTACGTTAATTTTTTGGAACCCGTTTTTGTGACTAAAAAGCTATCCTCTAAACGGATACCCCAGCGTCCATCAAAATAAATGCCGGGTTCAACGGTAACAACGAAATTATCCTCCAATTCGTCACTCGCGCCCGAACGCAAAATTGGGCGATCGTGTTCTTGAAGGCCAATACCGTGACCGGTAGTATGAAAAAATTCT
This sequence comes from Elusimicrobiaceae bacterium, assembly GCA_045116875.1. Classification (GTDB taxonomy): domain Bacteria; phylum Elusimicrobiota; class Elusimicrobia; order Elusimicrobiales; family Elusimicrobiaceae; genus Avelusimicrobium. The sequence goes on from JBGUMP010000024.1 coordinate 11,761, forward strand.
TTTCCATACCCGGCTTGTTCAATCACTTGGCGGGAAGCTTTATCAATATCTCCCGCACGTACCCCGCTATGCAAGGCTTTTACCCCTGCTCGGCGGGCTTTATCTACAATGTTCCAAATCTTAGTATATTCTTGGGGTTGTTTGTTCCCATGCCACCAACTACGTGTCATATCGGAAGTGTACCCCTCATAAAAACAGCCAAAATCCATGAGCACCGCTTCATTATTTTTCAGTTTACGTGTTTTAGAAGGCGTATGGTGGGCATCCGCTGTATTCGCCCCAAAACAGACAATATTAAATGGGATGGAGTCAGCCCCGCGCTTAATCATGGCCAATGCCATTAACACGCGGACGTCTTCTTCCGTCATACCTGTTTTAATTTGGGGTTGTACTTCCTTAAAGGCCGAAGAAGCGATTTGACATGCTTTTCTTAAACGTGCAATTTCATCGGCATATTTGCGCATGCGCATATCCCCAACCAAGCTACAAGTGCGCACTAACTTATGTTGCAAAAACAGCTCTCCTGTTTCCAATCCCACTTGAGCAGGATCAAACGCTACACGTTTCAAATTTTTTTGTTTAATCAAGGCCAAGGCCCCTTCTACCATACCCCCAAAAGGAACATCTATGGTCTTTAAAAATCGTTTTGCCGGGGCCATTTTGGCAACTATTAATTTCTTGGTCACACAATAAGCTTGTGTGGGCGTGATAAGAAAGACAGCTTCTCCGTCAGACAATTCCACGCCAGACAAGTAACGTTGCTCCAAGCAGGAAGTGGTAATGTATCCACCCAATCCTGCTTGTTTTAAGGTGGCACGCAAAGTCTGCATGCGTGTAGAAGCTAATGATTTTATCATATCTTATTTCCTCGTCAAAATTTTAGCACCTGTTTTCACAATGGCGATTGTATCCTCAAGACGCACTCCATACTTTCCAGGCAAATAAATACCTGGCTCCACCGTGACGACATTTCCCTCTTTGAGTACATAAGAGTACGTAGGTGTGTTATACGGGCTTTCGTGGATTTCCAGCCCAACCCCGTGTCCTGTGCCGTGTGTAAAATACTCAGCATATCCGGCATTGTCTATAATCGCACGCGCCGCGCCATCAACGTCAGTACAATTCACGCCGACATTAGCTCTTTTAATTCCAGCCTTACGTGCCTGATCTACTAATTTCCAAATTTTTGTGTATTCTTGAGGTTCCTTGTTCCCATGCCACCAACTACGTGTCATATCGGAACAATAATTATTATACACACACCCAAAATCCAACAAGATGGCGTCATTAGCCCGCAATTTACGTGTACCCGTTTCATGGTGAGGGTCGGCCGTGTGTTCCCCAAAGGCAACAATCGTAAAGAAGGAAGGTGCTTTTGCCCCGTGCGTACGCATAAAACGTTCCATTTCGGCAGCCACCTCACATTCCATCATGCCAGTTTTAATACGCGGTTTGATATACTCATACGTCAAGTATGCAAGCTTATTGGAAGCACGCATTTGCTTTAACTCTTGCTCGTCTTTCGTTTCACGTAGTTGAGTAAACAAACTTGACATTTCTATCAGTCCACTTTTTTTCAAAAATTTACCGATTTGATAAGCCTCTTTGGAAGGATCAAATCCTATCTTTTTTAAACCCAATTTTTTGGCACAGTCTACAATTGCCTTTACACGGTCATCATCTTCCGCAAACACCTGAATATAGGGGGCATATTTTCCAAACGGTTTTTCATACAAACTGCGTGTAGCAGCAATCATGCCATTAGCATAAATCAACAAAACTGCTTCTTTTTCATAAAAAAAGAAATTTGTTAAATACAGTTGGTCCAAATTATTGGTTACCACTATTCCATCCAACTGATGCTGACGCATATACTTACGTACCGCATTTAGTTTTTCTTGTGTATATTGATTAATTTGCATCTAATTTTCCTCTTCATATATTTTACTACTTTTTCCCCTTTACCACAATACGAGCACGCGCGCGTAGGAAAAAATTTGACGTTTTAGGTGTGTAATTATATATAATACTAGTATGAAAAATTTTACTCGTCTTGCTGTGTTTGTGATGTGTGTTTTAGCTGCTACGCCCTGTGCCGCCGACTTATTTACTTCACAGGATGGGTTGTTAACAATGGATATGCCCGCGGGCTGGACTCGCGCCAAAGAAACCCCGCAAAATGGCGTACTTTCCTTACAAAAAGGGGAAGCCCGTATTGACATTAAAAGCACTCCCTGCACCACGGAGGAGTGCCTAGATCAACACATCAACCAGGATTTAGCCGAAGTAAAAACTAAACAGATGGTGGTTATTAAAAATACCTACACAGATGAAGAAATTAAACGCATTGAATTTTCTACCGGGGAACCCTTTTATTATATTCACTTCTATACACCGAAGAACGATTTTAGCTCCGGATATTTTCTACTCAACGAAAAGGGATATTCTGCCTTAGCAAAGAACGTCACCTATGCCGAAGCCGATCTTATTTTTGCCTCTATTGCTCCCGTACTACAGCAAACCGGTACCAACCCGGAAATTTCCACCGTACAAGAAGATATTGGCGAAATCGATTTACTCCACTCATACGATACATCCATTGCGCCGGATGTACAGGTAGAAACATTAGACAAAAATATATCCGAAGCCCCCACAAAAGCAATCACGATACCCCTTTCCACAAGCAAAAAGGGATCGGCTCTCTTGCCTGTTAAACGCATACTACGCAAAGTAAGAATGCGTTGGAAACAATTTCCGTTGCATACGTTAGTCTCCCCAAGCATGCCGCCATACATTCGACATTTGGGGCACGGCTATGATCTGATTGTATTGCTGTTAGGCCTATTTGCCGTTGTATGGTGCGGCGCAGGTTTCATCCGTTTATTTGTAAAAGCCAAACGCTTGGATTCCTCGACAAACCCAAACGCACTCTACCCAGTCAAGTTGGAACGTTTATATGGAACGCCCTCCATGATTTTTCGGGCAAGAGACAATCAAGGCAATGTTCTCACTGCGCTCTCCAGCCGATGGGATTCATTGGTCATGTTTTTTGGCATCATTTTAATGCTTTGCGCCATATTGGTTATGGCGGGAACTAGCTTTTGTGAACAATTACGACTAGCATCCTCTTCCGCTTTTCTATACAACACCATATACGCCGTAGCATCTTTGGTGCTTCCTCTAGGGCTTTTGATTTTCTTCTGTGCCATCATTTGGGGACAAATTACCATGAATGAAGTAACAATCTTTGACCGTAAAGGGAAAAAAGCTGCTATTCTATTGCAAAAAGGATATAGTTTTTCTAAAGAACGCTATCAACTCTTTTTTGTAGCATCCAAAGAATTGCTGTTGGCAGAACGCAAGCGTTTCTCTCTAAAAAGAACCTGGACCTTGATGAGTAAAGATCAAATTGTTTTTGCCACAATTCAAGAACGTTCCGCCGTCCGTGCGCTGCTGCGTATGATACTAGGACATCTTTGGGGAATGTTACGGGCAGATTATGACATTACGGGCGCTATGGATAGCCGCGGGGCCATTGAAAATACCCACGCTCTGTTTAATAAAAGTTCCTGCAATATAGACAAACCCGAAGCTGTAAATGCGCGCGACTTGCTAGCCTTATCTTTGCTTATAAGCATTCGAGACCGTGACAAATGGTACCCCTGGTTTAATTAGGAAATGTCTATGCGTCGTTTTTGTTTATTGATATTTTGTCTATTATCTATTGAAGTGCATGCGCAGTTACTGCAAGATGTAGTTCAATCTAAAATTCAACTCCCGGCATTACAGGGGGCATGGTGGGGTGGTTTTGCCTCTTACGCAGATCACTCTAACGAAGAAATATTTAATGTCTTGGCGGACTCTCGGTTTGCTCCCGCCTCCACATTAAAGCTCCTAACCACGGCAGCTGCTTTGCATAAATTGGGGCCACACCATCGGTTTGAAACAAAACTATACACTTCTGCCTTGCCGGATTCCTCCGGGATACTTACAGGGAATTTAATTATACGCGGAGGCGGAGATATGACGCTGGGCTCCAAGCGGGTCAGCGGTTCCCACTCTTACGAAACGGTTCTTAAACAATGGGTAAGTGCCATCAAACACGCCGGCATCCGACGCATAGATGGAACCATTTATGCCGACGTTTCGTTATTTGAAGGACCTACAATAGCGGACAAAGTAAATTGGGAAAATATGGGTAACTATTTTGCAGCTCCTGCTAGTGCTCTCTCGTTTCATGACAATCTGTTTACGATTCGTTTTAAAGGAGACCTGACAGACGGAAATCTAACACAAGTAACAGATACAGACCCTAAAATTCCCGGGGTGGAAATACAAAATTTTGTAACCGTGAATGCTAAAAGCAAAAAAGACAACGCCTATGTATATGGAGCCCCGGACCAATATAACCTTAAAATATTTGGCTCTATTCCGGCCACACTTACAGGTTTTAGCATTAGTGCAGCAATGCCCAATCCGGCTCTGTTTACAGCCCAGGCACTTAAACAGGCGTTAGAAGAAGCAGACATTGCGGTAAGCGGGACTCCCGCCATTCTTTCGCAAAGCCCGGATTATGGCCTGTTGGAATTATTACACACTATTCAATCTCCTGAACTCAAAGACATTGTTGTCATTGTAAACAAGCGCAGTTTCAACTTGTATGCCGACATGCTCCTTAGGCATATTGCACTTGCAGAAGGCAAGGCCGGCAGCATTCAAAATGGGCTCCTTGCTCTACGCCAATTTGCTTTGGATAATCAAATTGCCAATGATAACGATTTACGAATTTACGATGGAAGCGGCCTTTCGCGTGATAATATGATTACCCCCCGCGTATTGGTTAATACGCTTAATTTTATGGCAACCAGTCCCCATTTTGAGTATTATTATAAGTCCCTAGCCACGCCGGACGACCGCGGCGATCTACTTCTACTACGCCGATTTTTAAAGCCTAAACACCAAGTAGAAGATGTGCGGATTAAAGGAGGCACCATTGATGGAGTCAAAGCGGTGTCCGGTTATGTTCATGATAAGGACGGACGGCTCATTTCATTTGCAATGATTGCTAACAATTTAGCCACACGGGATGAAGGATTATGGCGTGCTCATGAAGATATTATAAAAGAATTGTTGTTACTTAAAAAACCGCTACATTAGCCGTATATCTTGCCGTTACACCATAAATGAAACTCCCCGGGCTTACGCCCGGGGTTTATTGTGAGCAGTAGTTATAAAATTGCTAAAGAGAAAACACTCTTTAGGGACTTTTTAAACCTTTTTTGATTAAAAATTCAATTCCGTGGAATGTCCACAAGAGCAACTGGTTGTGGCAGGAATTCTTTCAATCATCTTAAATAACAAGCTCTTTAACTTCTCAATATTGCTATCAAATACTTTTAGTACCGCTTCATGTGAAACCGGAGGAACATCCCCAATCAGACCGGCATCATAATCGGTAATAAGTGAAATATTAAGAGGGCACATATTCAGTTCTTTTACCAAATAGGCCTCTGGAAATGCAGTCATATTAATCACATGCCACCCTTGTCGAGTAAAAAAGGCAGATTCAGCCTTCGTAGAAAAACGAGGCCCATTAATCACCACCACTGTCCCTTTATCATGTACAGGAATATTTAATTCCTTTGCTGTTTGTACCGCAAGCGTGCGTAACTCCGGGCAGTAAGTTTCCGCAGCAGAAGGATGCTGCAAAGCTGGCCCTTCTATAAGACATGGATTTTCAAAAAATGTGCTTTTTCGTCCATCAGTCCAATCTACAAACTGATCACAAATTACAAAATCACCCGGTTTAATCTCTTTTTGCAAGCTACCCGCCGCACAGGGAGAGATAACCCGTTTACAACCCAAATGTTTCATCGCCCACACATTAGCACGGTAATTTAACTGATGTGGCGGAAGCGAGTGGTTACGCCCGTGACGCGGCATAAAAGCCACTTTATGTGAACCAACTTTCCCGATAAATACACTATCGCTTGTTTCGCCGTAAGGGGTAGCAACTTTCACTTCTTCAATATCTGCTAAAAATTTATAAAATCCGGAACCGCCGAACACACCAATATCTGCTTTGTTTAAAATTTCCATAGATGCCTCCTTTTCTTGCATTGTAGCACATTTTAAGCGGAAGTAACTTCGAGTGTTTTCCATTTTCCAAGCAGGAATCGTATTACCATAAACACCGCTGTTAGCCATGCATAGAATGTCAACCAACTCCATACCCATATTACTGAGGCATGCAACTTATATACTAATAACCACGTCCCAGGGATCAAAAGCAACCAGGCACACCCCATCATCACCTTCATAAAAAATTTAGTATCTCCGGCCCCGCGGATTGTTTCGCCAAAAATCAGGTAAGTAGCATCTCCCAATACAAAAAGACTTACCAATTTCATTAAAGGCCATGCCTTGGCAGCAATAGCTGCTCCGTTTTCCGTGCCCGCAGGAATAAACAAATGTAAGAATAATGGAGCTCCAAAAAAGAATAACAATGAGATACTTCCCGCATAGCCATACCCTATTTTACAGGCATTCTTGAGAACCTGAACACTTAAATCCGGCCGTTTAAGGCCTTGATATTTACTAACTAAAATTTGAATTCCAACCCCCAGCCCCAAAATAACCGTAAATACTACCGGTTGCATACTCATTACAATATTACTGGCTTGTAACGAAACCGTATCGATATTTCCAACCATAAACGTAAATAGCGTAAATGAAATCACATCCATAAGGAAACCAAAACCGTTTGGCAAGCCAAAACGTACTAAACGCGTAAAAATAGGTTTATAAAAACCGGCAAGGCGTGAGATCCGAAAGGTTACCCGTGTTTGGGTAGCAAAAATTAACGTACAGAAAATTACCGTTATAAATGCACTTCCAAAAATAGTAGCCCAGGCTGCGCCCACAATTCCCATAGGAGCAAACCCCAATTTACCAAAAATAAGGATATAGTCCAATACAATATTGACCACATTCCCGGCTAAAGCCGCGTACATGGGAATTTTTGTTTTACCCCGCCCACTAAAAAAACTCGCCAGTGCATTATTGATAATAGCAAATCCACCAAACAAATTCAGTAATCCAAAATATTTTAATTCTAATGTGCGAACGGCAAATGCATGGTCAAAGGTGTTGATAATAGCTTTGCCTACAGGGGTTAGTGCTGCCAAAATAACAGCAGATAGCACCGCCAAAAAAACACCTTGCCACAGAGAAATGGTTACACTGGCGCGCTTTTTTTTGGCATCAAATTGGGAAATAAATACACTAGTATAACTAGCTAGCCCCATAAACAAAGAGGCAAATGTCATAGCCAGCATTCCCCCCGGCACACAGGCGCCTAACGCTTCGGGTGAATACCAAGCCAAAAACATTCTATCCGCAAACTGCATAATTACCTGTGCTGCCATGGTAATTATGAGCGGATAAGAAAGGAACCAAAGCTCCCTTAAAGAGGTGTATAAATTTTGTTTTGCTGTCATTTTTATTGAAAAAAAAGAGCCCCGTGTTAGCGGGGCCCTTAAAAAGTTATCAAAAATTACAGTTTGACAACCTTTACGGCTTTCGGGCCTTTTTCGGATTCAACTACTTCGAATTCTACTTCTTGGCCTTCGGCTAAGGTTTTAAAACCGTCACCCTGAATTTCTTGATAGTGAACAAAGAGATCTTTAGAACCATCTTCGGGGGTCACGAAACCGTAACCTTTTTGGTCGTTAAACCATTTTACTTTTCCTTTAGGCATTTTACTAATACTTCCTTTTATTAATTATATCAAGTACTTAAACTTAATAAGTACCTACACTTATTATACTATAAATGTAAAAAAAATTTGCAAGTATTTTTTTTAAAGTATAATACAAGTATGCAATTAATAGAGGCTGTTCCAAATATTTCTGAAGCCAGGGACAAGGCAAATCTTGCCCAAATCATCGGTGATGTACAAGCCGTATTGGGAAGCGTACGGTTGCTACACGTCGATAGTAATGCAGATGCCAACCGTACCGTTCTTACTTTGGTAGGATCTCCGGAACACGTTTCACGCGTATGTTTTATGCTTTTTCGCTCTTGCCAAGCGCACATTGATATGCGTTTTCATAGCGGAGCGCATCCGCGTTTAGGCGCAGTGGATGTTTGCCCTTTAATACCTATTTCTGAAATTACTTTGCAACAAACGGCCCAGGTGGCACATATACTGGCCCAATACATTGGGGAAGAATTGTGCATTCCAATCTATATGTATGAAGCCAGCGCCCGCACTGAACAGCGCAAAAATTTAGCATTCATCCGCCACGGGGGGTATGAAAGTTTGCCGCAAAAATTGCATGATCTTCCCCCCGATTACGGACCGGAAGTGTTTTCGGCTTCTGTGGCCAGCACGGGGGCAAGTATTATCGGTGCGCGTAATTTTTTAATTGCTTTTAATATTTCGTTAAACACGCAGAATATTACTATAGCCAAGCAAATTGCTTCTTCCTTGCGCGAAAAGGATGGAGGATTACCCGGCGTTAAAGCTATAGGGTGGTATATGCCCAGCTATCAATGCGTACAAGTATCTTTTAATATTACCGATTTTCACAAAAGCAACTTACAAGATGTATTCGAAGCCACCAAACAAAAAGCCGCCTCCTTGGGCGTTCGGGTAACTGGCAGCGAATTGATTGGTATGCTCCCTCAAGAAGCTATATTAAACGCGGGGAAGTTTTATGCCTCTAACGCAAGCACTGAAAATGAATTGATTGCAGCGGCTAATGAACATTTATTGTTAAGTAGCATTCGCCCTTTTATTGCCGATAAACAAATTTTAGAAAAGGCGCTAGCCAAATAAAAATCGTGTCAGTTGTACAAATTGAACGGGAGTCATTTCTTCCGGTCTTACCGTATTGCGTAGCGCTAGTTGCGCGAGAGCCGCAGTAATTTTCTCGCGTTCATACCCTGCCAGCAGCAAGGCATTTAATAATGTTTTACGACGATGCAAAAAAGCGGTCTGTACCACTTGTGCCACCTCTTTCCACCCATGTGGTGCGGTCACTTTTTCAAACGCA
>JBGUMP010000025.1:0-2853 GCA_045116875.1 Elusimicrobiaceae bacterium
ATTCTGTAGTCCATACATCTTGCTTTGCAGCAATCTTCTTGAAAAACTCGATTTTTTCTTTTAATTTTTCAGGGCTTTCCACGTTAATAGTAACAGCAAAATGCCCTTTGGGAGCTATGTGGTTTTGATAAGAAATGCTTGGCAAATAGGTGGGGTCCAGTTGCACAGCTAGCGCCGCCTTATCAAGCACTTCATACAATTGCTCTTTGGTAGCGGCAGAAAAAGTCAGCACATCACTTTGAATTTTCTCTCCCGGTACATGCAATTTATAGGAAGGAGAAGCCGACGTATTTACTTGAATTGTTTGCTCCGGAACGGACTCCACTTTTGCAGGAGCAATTACCGGTTTATGTAGTAAAGTATCGTTCATCTCTTCCATAGCTACATGGAAGTTGGTTCCGCCAAATCCAAAAGCGGACACGTTGGCACGGCGAATTTTTCCATCTGGCCAAGCTTCTGCCTTGGTAATTACGCGAAAAGGACAGGTCGACCAATCTACATTTGGATTGGGTGTTTCAAAGTTCACGGAAGGAGGCAATACCTTATTATATAGGGCCAGCGACGTTTTAATTAAAGCCGCAATCCCAGCAGCCGCTTTGGCATGCCCAATTTGGCTTTTTACGCTTCCTAGTCCAATCGTTCCCGGTTTGGCATAAGGCCCAAAAGTTTCTGTTAAAGATGCCAATTCTACTGCATCACCAACACGGGTTCCGGTACCGTGAGCTTCAATCAACCCCACGTCAGCCGGAGTATATTCCACCTGCTCAAATGCTTTTTCAACGGCAATTTTTTGACCTTTGGGGTTGGGAGCCGTGATGCCCTTTCCTTTCCCGTCGGAAGACGCACCCACAGCACGAATGACGGCGTACACGCGGTCGCCGTCTTTTACGGCATCGCTTAAGCGTTTTAAAATGACCATACCCGCGCCTTCGGCCATTACAAATCCGTTTGCACGTGCATCAAAAGGATAAGAACCCGTTTCAGACAGGGCACCAATTTTGCAGAATTTGATGTAAGCAGAAGGAGACATCATTTGGTCTACACCACCCGCAATAGCCATGTCAAAATTTCCCATGCGCAGTCCATTGACGGCTTGATCAATAGCCGCCAAAGATGTTGCACAAGCAGCATCCACAGTAAAGTTAGTACCATGCACATCGAACACATTTGCCACACGTCCGGCAATAACGTTGGCCAACTCGCCCGGCATAGAATCTTCATTAACCGGGGTAAATTTGGCACGCACCCCTGCGTCCATTTCGTCAATTAATCTTTGCGCATCTTGTGGAGCTAAGGATTTGTAGGTAGGGGTATCTTTCAAAATTTCATAGATAAAGGGGCGGTTCAAACGCGTATTTGACATTTCATTCTTCATGCCGCCCATGGAGTTCCCAATAATAACTGCTGTACGATTATGGTCAAATTCCTTTTTATCATAACCGCTGTCTTCCAGCGCCATACGAGTGGTCTCAATCGCTAGATGCTGAACCGTATCCATTTGTTTGGCAATTTGCGGTGGAATACGGTATTTTAAGGAATTAAATTTGAATTCTTGCGGAATAAAACCGCCAATCTTGGAGTAAAGTTTATCTTCGGCTTTGTGATCTGGGCTATAGAAAAGTTTGTAATCCCAGTAAGAGGAAGGAATTTCAGTAATGCAGTATTTACCAGTTTGAATATTGTTCCAGAACTCGTCCTTATTCAAAGCTCCGGGCATGATAGCACCAATACCTACTACAGCTATTGGTTCCAGGTTTTTATTTGTCATTATGTCTCCTAATGCGGGGCCCTTTGCCCAGCATATCTATACATATATTTTAGTAAATTTGCAAATTTGACTAAAAATTTTATATGAAATTTCTTGACAAAATTTAATTTACATTGTTAGTTTTTTGCAAATTTTGAGGTGATTTTGCTTTTTTCATCTATAAAACCTTCTTTTTTAAGTCCGCCGCATCAAAAATAGGTGTAATTTTGATTTTATAACACTTTAAACAGTTAAGTATTTTACACCAAAACACAGAAAGCAAATCAGCACTTCTTTTTAATTTGTATAAAATAAGACAAAAAACTCCCCCTATGTTAAGGGGGAGTTGAAAACATGGCTTACAAAAACTAAAAGTCCAGCTCTTCTTCAGGCAATTCCGGAACGGGAGCCTTAGCATGAGGCATAGGATCCTCTTGTTCCGTTTTTTGAACAGCGGGAGCAACCGGCGCGGGAGCATCCTCTTTTAATTGCTCCAGTTCCTCAATTACCCGTAACAAGGTAGGTTGCAATTTATTCACATATTCTTGCTCAAAGGTGGCAACACGTGCTGCTAAACGGGAAATTTGTTGCGCCATATCCGCTTGCTGTTTGAGTGTTGTTGCTTTTAATTCTTCCAAGTGATAATGCAACGTCTTTACCTGTTCTTTTAGATCAGTTACTTCCAAAGCGGCCGGAGCTTTAGTCCCTTGCAACAAGGCCGCACGCGGTTGAAATACGGGCTCCTGCCCTACTGTAACTTGATTCAACCCAGCCACTTCTTCCAAATCCGTCTCATTCTCCAAAGCACCATGGTACTTTGCAATAAAGACGAAAAGTAAGATAAAACATACAACAAAACCGGCTATTTGTAAAATAAGTGTGGTTTCCATAGCATTATATTACCATATTTTAAGAGTGCTTTTCATCATTCCCTTTTTTTGAATAGGCGTTTGTTCATTCATAGGATTGAACTTTATATTATCTTCATCCAAGTGGATTCTACGATAGGGCTCTTTGCGAAAGTATGGATTCTCGCTATTCATACTTTTGCACCATCTGATAGCAATCCAAACGAACCATACTAAGCACACAGCAAAGGAAATTAG
>JBGUMP010000026.1:0-6261 GCA_045116875.1 Elusimicrobiaceae bacterium
CGGATTGGAATCATAATCTATTGCCACCAGCGCTACGGTAAACGGAGCCAACGGTTCGGGCCAAATGATACCAAAATCATCGTGTGATTGCTCAATGGCGGCAGCTACCACGCGGGAAATGCCAATGCCGTAGCAACCCATAATCATGTGTTCGCTGGTTTGCTTTTCATTGAGGAAATCGGCACCCATGGCGGCTGAATATTTGGTGCCTAATTTGAATACATGCCCGGCTTCAATGCCGCGTGTAAAATTGAACGCCGCTCCGCAACGGGCACATTTATCACCGGCGGAGGCCATTTTTAAATCAGCATACACGTCTACTTTAATATCGCGTTGGGGGGTAACATTAATGGTGTGTACATCTTTTTCATTCCCGCCGGAAACCCCGTTTACAATGTTTTTTACATAGTTATCGGCGTAAATCATTACGGACGGATTTTTTTCTTTCAGGCCTTGTGCGCCGGCAAACCCCACAAAAGAGCCGGTTACTTGTGTATAGACCTCTTCGCTGGCTTTTTCAAGTTCATTGCATTTTAGAAGGGCCTTGAATTTGAATTCGTTTAGTTCATGGTCTCCGCGCACCAAAGCTACAACCGGTTTCCCATCCGCGGTAAATACCAATAGTTTAATGATTTTATCAGTTGGTACATGGAGTAATTCTGCCACGTCCTCTACCGTATATACTTTGGGCGTAGCTTTGTTTTCCATGGGTTTTAAATCAGCCGGGTTAATTTGGATATCCGCCGGAGCTTGAATTTCGGCCTTTTCTGTATTTGCCGCGTAACCACAGGAAGGACAATTTGCAATTGCATCTTCCCCTGTTTCCGCTAACACCATAAATTCGTGTGAGAAGTTCCCACCAATCGAGCCGGTATCCGCTTCTACGGCTTTAAACTCAAAGCCACAACGTGTAAAAATGCGTTGGTAAGCATCATACATTTTTTGATACCACTGATTAGCCTGTTCGTCGTTGGCAGAAAAAGAATAGGCGTCTTTCATGTAAAATTCGCGGGCGCGCATGACACCAAAGCGCGGGCGGATTTCATCTCGAAATTTAGTGCCGAACTGATACAAACAAAACGGCAATTGTTTGTAAGATGTGGTATCCTTTTTGACTAGGTCGGTCATTACTTCTTCAGCGGTAGGCGCCATACAAAAGCCAGCTTCTTTGCGGTCTTCAAAGCGCAAAAGTTCCTTGCCGTAATACGTCCAGCGGCCGCTTTGCTCCCATAATTCTTTGGGTTGTACAACCGGTAGCCACACTTCGCAAGCACCGGCTTTATCCATTTCTTCACGTACAATATTTTCTACTTTTTTGAGTACTTTCAAGCCCAACGGTAACCATTCATATAGCCCGCTGGCTACTTTACGCACAAGCCCCGCGCGGATCATCAGCTTGGCTGATAGTGTATCTGCGTCTTTGGGTGCTTCTTTTAAGGTGGGAATATAATATTGTGATAATTTCATAGTTTAATTGTCCTTCTTCCAATTTTGAATTTTTTCTAGTAAAAAATCGACCCATTTTTCTTGGGGGAGTTTGAACATGGTTTGCCCGTGTTCAAAGTAAAGCCCTTCACCTTTGCCGCCGGCAATACCAAAATCGGCATCGCGTGCTTCGCCCGGGCCATTGACAATGCACCCCATTACGGCAATTTTAAGACCGGTGGCTTTTTCGCGCAGTTTACGATTGGCGTATATTTTCTCTTCCAGTGCGTGTACGGTTCCCGTAACATCCACTTGAGTGCGGCCACAAGTTGGGCAAGAGATTAAATTAGGCCCGTATTCTCGTAGCCCCAGTGCCTTTAGAATTTCGTAAGCCGTGCGCACTTGCATGCGCGGATCTTCAGTCAGGGATACGCGAATTGTAGCCCCAATGCCTTTTTGAAGCAACGTTCCCAGGGCTACGGAACTCTTTACGGTTCCGCTCAAAAAACTCCCTGCTTCCGTGAGCCCAATATGTAGCGGGATGTCACTTTGCTTGGCAAAAAGTTCGTTGGCAAGTACCGTACGTTTGAAATTGTCTGATTTTAAAGACACCACTACATTTTTAAAATTAAGTTGCTCCAAAATGTTGGCTTGTTCCAGGGCTTCATTCACCATAACTTCAGCCCATTTATCATCGGAAAGTTCCATTTTCCCTTGTACACTTTTTAGGTATTTCACGCTGCCGGCGTTGACACCAATGCGAAGGGCCACCCCATGATCGGCGGCGGCTTGTACAACAGCTTTGGTATTTTCTACCGCCCCAATATTACCGGGGTTAATGCGTACTTTATCTACGCCTTGTTTAATGGCTTCCAAGGCCAGTTTATAATCAAAATGGATATCAGCCACGAGGGGGGAGTGAATGCGTTTTTTGATTTCTCCAATGGCTTGAGCGGCTTGCATATCGGGGACGGCTACACGGTTAATTTCGCAGCCGGCTTCTTCCAATGCGTTAATTTGCGATGCAGTGGCCAGGGCATCGCGTGTATCGGTATTGCACATACTTTGCACGCGTACGGGGTGCCCGGTTCCCAAAATAAAATTGCCTACTTTTACTTCTCTACTTTTGTACATTGGAAACCTCTTGTGTTGTTGTTTGCTCAACGGTCGTTTTAGGTTTAAAGAAGATGCGTTTAATATCGGAATAAGACGCATACACTACTAGTAAAATCAAAATGTACATGCCCACATTTACTGCACGGTTAAGTGTCTTTTCTGTGGGTAATTTGTGGGTAAGCCCTTCCCACAAATATACTAAAGCATAGCCGCCGTCCAATACCGGAATGGGAAACAGATTGAACATCCCTACCGCAACGGAAAGCATGGCAATTAAGAACACAAAATCCAACAAGTTGCGATGAGCGGCTTGGTGAATGATGTTTACAATCCCAATCGGCCCGGCCAGTTCCGGCGCCTTTTTGCGTGCAAAGCTTTTGCCGATGGATTCAATAGAATACTTCGTCCAATAGTAACATTCATATACGCCGTACCCAATAGCCTGCCACCAGGAAACCTGCTTATAGGTTGCTTGAGCTCCAACGCCTAGTGTTTGCGGAGCGGCAGGATTAAAATCGCTTTCTTTGACAGTAATCGTAAGAGGTTGATCATCGCGTGTATAATTTAGGGTTAAATCCCCGGTGCGGGCCTTTAATAAATCTGTCAGATCTCTCCAGGTTGTAACGGGCGTACCATTTACAGAGGTAATTACGTCTCCTTCTTTTAAGTCGACATTGGCCGCCGGGTAATTTTTAGCAATAGAACCCACTACCGGGGCCATTTTGGCGGGATCCGTTTGCGGATATCCCTGAATCATAATAAGAATGCTAAATATAACGGCAGCCAAGATATAGTTAAATAGAGCCCCGTTTATAACCATATAAAATTTGGCCCACCAAGGTTTTGCGGCAAACTCGTATGACTTAGGGGGTTCTTTAGCACCTTCAGGGTGAAACATGGGACCGGCGGGTTCCACAAAACCGCCAAAAGGGATAGCGCGAATTTGAAAATCAGTATCTCCTTTTTTCTTGTGCCATAAGATTTTCCCGAAACCGAAAGAAAATTCATTTACACGGATTCCCGTTAAACGGCACGCCAGAAAGTGCCCAAATTCATGAATAATGACGATGGGACTTAACACTACTAATACGGCCAGAATAGATAGTAACATAACTCTCCTTAAATGACAGAATTTTTATAGGATCCATCTTGCAATACAGCTAACGCAACTTCGCGTGCCCAACTGTCTGCTTCCAATGCCTGGTTGATGGTAGCATAGCCGCTGGTAGAAGGTGTTTTGCGTAAAACTGTGTAGATGAGTTTGGAGATATCCGTAAATTTACTTTGGCCTTGTAAAAAGGCATCTACTGCAATTTCATCGGTAGCACTTAATACGGCCGGGGTAATCCCTCCGCTGCGCGCGGCAGCTAATGCCAAATCCAAACAGACAAATCGGGTTAAGTCCGGTTTCATAAATTCCAACTTGCCCACTTCACATAGGTTTAGTTTTTTTACCGGGCTGACCTCACGTTTGGGATAAGTGATAGCGTACTGAATTGGTACCCGCATATCCGGTTCACCCATTTGAGCTAAAATCGCTCCATCGTTAAATTCTACCGCGGAATGTACGATTGATTGCGGGTGAACTACAATTTGCACTTTTTCTTCGGGCAAATTGAATAAATTCATGATTTCTATTTTTTCAAACCCTTTATTTATGAGAGTGGAGGAATCGATGGTAATTTTTTTACCCATTTTCCAACGAGGATGTTTGAGCGCTTGTTCGGGGGTTACCTCATCCAGAGAACCATTATATTTGGCAAAAGGGCCGCCCGATGCTGTTAACAACACCCTTGAAATGTCTTGGGCAATTTGATGATAAGTGTGCTCGTTCGCTACGCCGTTTAAACATTGAAAAATAGCGGAGGGTTCGCTATCTACGGGAATAATAGCTGCTTGCCAACGTTCACATTCTTGCATGATAGTGTGCCCCGCCATTACCATGGGTTCTTTGTTGGCTAGCGCAATGGTTCTGCCGGCTTTAATAGCAGCAATTAAAGGCATAAAACCTACTGCCCCCACAACCCCGCTGACTACCAAATTTGCCGACGGCAACGAAGCCATAAATATCAAACTGTCAATTTCCGGCGGAAGCAAGCGTGTTCCGGTAGGCATTTGATCTTTAATTTTTTCGTAGGATGCGGGATTTAATACCGCCGCAAAACGCGGTTTAAATGCGTGTACCTGTTTTAAAAATAATTCGGTATTATTATTGGCGGACAAACCCAATACTTGGTATGCATTTCCTAAACGGGAAATTACATCCAAGGCGGAAGTTCCAATTGAACCGGTAGAACCTAAAATAACAATCTGTTTCATAGTTGAATTTTTAACGCATAAACTACAACGTAGTAGAATACGGGGGCTAACAAAAGGTAAGAGTCAAAACGATCCAAAAATCCTCCGTGGCCGGGCAATAAATTAGAGGAATCTTTAACCCCGGTGGAACGTTTAATAACGGATTCGGCCAAGTCGGATATTTGTCCTACTACCGCTACCAGAAGGCCTAGCCATAAAGCGGCTTGGATGCTGAGTAAAGTATTTAAGAATAGGTTGCGCATAACGATGGCTCCCGCAACCGCCAATAGAGTGCCGCCTATCGCACCTTCCCACGTTTTTTTGGGACTTACTTCTTTATTTAATTTATGACGCCCTAAAAAACGCCCACTGAAATAGGCGCCGGTATCGCTGATCCACACGGTAATAATCATAAACAAGGTGAGGTATTCCCCATATGTGGGGATATCCCGCAAGTTGACGAGGTGGGCTAATGACCAAGGAATTAAAAATACACCTGTGAATGTATTGCAAACCCGTTCCCAACTGCGTTTAGGAGTTAAAATTTCAAATAACAATACGCCCAGCAGTACGGCTGTAATTGCTAAAGGATAAATGTTATCCGGTACGGAAATATTTTGAGGATGTGCACGTGCAAAGATGGCTACGGCGCCTAATAAGATGCCCCATAGCATGAGTGACACCGTATGAATCGGGCGTTTGCCGGCGGTCAAAACTAAGCTATATTCGTACAAGCATAGCAAAATCACACAACCTACAAAGGCCATGTAAACAATGCCGCCTAAATGGATTGCGGCGATAATCAACGGGATGCCCACAAGGGCAGTTAGTATTCTAGGTAATAACATATATTTATTATACCTTTTTTGAAGAACATTAAGGAGTGCTTGTGACATATATTGATAGGGCAAAGTGTGCGAATATTTTTCTGTCCAGAAATTGAGTGTTTTTCTGTTTTAGAGAGGAATGAAACGGTACCGCCTTGACAAAATCCTTTCTGAACACTATACTATTAAAGAATCTTTGTGTGAAGGGGACATACTCTATGAAACCATATTTTTTAATAGTAGCGATTGGGGTAGCTATGCCCGTGGCTGCATATGAAACGGGACCCGTAAACCGTGCAAATTTTGGATCTGCCCAACAGCCGGTCGTACAACAAAACGGCTATCGCTCTTTTAGTAATTATAATAGCCGCGGTTGGAACCAAGGGGTACAAACCAAGCCCGTACAAACTTCTTTGGCGGGTTCTTCCGTTACGGAATTTGACTCGACAGCGGCCAACAAACCTGCTGTTGGTAAACAGGCGGCTGCATCCCCTAAACAGACAAAGCCGACTACTACTGCGGCGGTGGCCCCTACGCAACCTTCCCGCACAACGGCGGCAATGCCGGCTAATATGGATCCGTCTGCGATGATGCA
>JBGUMP010000027.1:0-62218 GCA_045116875.1 Elusimicrobiaceae bacterium
CCCTTCTAACAAGGCGGCGATGATGATCATCGTGGTGCGCAAATCACCGGCGGCACCCGGTTGACGGGCGGACCCTTCCAAAGCAGCCGTACCGATTTTACCTAACCCAAACCCGGCCCCTAATACTACTAAACCGGCACCAATCCCGGCGGCGATATATTTCAGTGCTACTAGTTCCATACGTTTCTCCTTGTGGGCAAATAGCCCTAAAAATTAATGCGTGTGAATGACCGAGCCCGCAAAAATAGCGGTAAGCAAGGTAAACACATACGCCTGCAAAAAAGCGACTAACAACTCCAAACACGTCATAAAAATCTCAAGCCCCATTGCCGGGATCAAAGCCCCGACACCGGCCGTTTTGCTCATTCCCCCAATAATAAAAATAATCAAGAGCAAACAAATCAGTACCATATGCCCGGAAAGCATATTGGCAAACAAGCGGATAGCCAACACACAGGTTTTAATAATCAAGCTGGCTACTTCTAGCGGGAAGATAAGCGGCACCAGCCACACAGGCGTACCCGACGGTACAAACCCTTTTAAAAAGCCCAAAAACCCGTGGTATTTAATCCCGCTAAATACAATCAGCACCCCGGAACACAGGGCCAGTGCCACCGTTACAGAAATATTGGATGTGGCGGTTTTCATCTCAGGGATCATGCCTACTAAATTGACGGATAAAATAAATAAAAATAATGTGCAAAAATACGGGAGCAGAAAGCGCCCTTCTTGGCCCATATTAGGCAACACCACCCCACCGCGGATAAACGAAACATATTCTTCCAACAGCGTTGTAACCAAACGGCCGGCGCGGCCTGTACGTTTGCGGGCGGCCAACGACAATGTAAAAAGCAAAATAACGCTAACGGCAAAGATGGTAACCGAGTGAGTAGTAATCGGCAGGCGCACGCCACCTAGCACAACGCCCCAGTCGTGATCTAAAATGTGATGTGATATCGTTTCAGCTACGTCCATCTTTTTGTTCCTTTTGCGCCTTTTTAGTGGCCGCCTTGGCCACTTGCACAATGCGCACAAACCCTAGTGCAAACCCCAGCATGGCTCCGCCTACCGTTCCCCAGGGCAAAGTGCCCCATTTAGTATCCAGCCAATATCCAACCGCGGCCCCGATAATCTCCGTAAGCGCGAACTCCGTTCCCAAAGAAGCAATTTCCATCTGTTCTTTTGCGCTAAACGGATCGAACGGCATGGGTGCTTTTCTCCTACACTAAGGGATAATTACATTATAAAAAAATTCGACGGAATTTTCACAAAATTTTTTGAAAATACCCAAAAAATTTCCACCCTATCAAAACGGGTGGAAATGACATGATTGATTACAAGCTTAAATACTAAATGTAAAAATTTTACATTCGTACGGTTTTAGTACCATTTCCCATCCTTGGGAGGCTAAATCCGGGGTGAGGATGAGGGCTTTGTTTTCCAGTTCCTCGTGCACGTTGGGGCCAATAACCCCTTTGAACGGCACGCGGCATTGGGCGGGCTGGTCGCTATAATTGATAAACACCATTTTGCCGGTGTGACGTTGGCGCCACATCCAAGACAAAATATTATGGCAAGAAGTTTCCCCCGCATAAACGGGAACAATTTCTTGCAAGGACCATTGCCCTCCATGGAAAGAAGGGTCCGACGCAATGCGTAAAATTTTATGATAATATTGTTCTACTTCTTTATCGAAGGTAAAATCGTCATGGACATACTGCAAGGGCAACCGTTCCGGGCGCCCCAACAGTTGGAACAAGTGAAATAACCGCGCCCCCGGCAAGGTAGCAATGATGGTAGCCGCCGCAAGGGATTTTTCGCGCCCGAAGGCCTTTAGCGGTTCTTCTTCATCATGATTAGCGATAAAACGCAGGGAACGCATTTGAAACAAATGCTCGGCGCGCAAGTGCCCGCGGATGCTGTCGGCATTGGCAAAGCGCAAGCGGTCATAGAGCACTTTATCGTATGTATAATCAAAACCTAATTCCTGGATATCCCATTCTAGGCCCCAGTAAACCTCGGCAATAAAAATAAATTCCGGCCGTTCGGCACGCACGGCATTTAAGGCCTGCGTCCAGAACTCTTCTTTGGGCAATTCCCCGCCGATAAACTCCCACCAGGTATCGCGTTGTACTTTATTGAGCGAAAGCATTGCCATGTCGCAACGGACGCCGTCGCACATGCGCGAAACTTCCAACAGTTTCTGCGTCATAAAATCACGCGTTTTGGGATTGAAATAGTTTAATTGCGCGGTATCGGTCCAAGGGGCAAAATACGGGTCGCGCCCATGGGCAATGTAGTGTCCGTTTTCATGCTTAAAAAACCAATCCGCATGCAAACGCGGAGCCGTGGTCCCCGTCGTAATAAACAAATCAGGGTGCTCGGCAACAACCGGGGAATCAATAGCCGTATGATTGCCCACAAAATCTAAAAATAGGGAAATTCCACGGTCGTTTAAATTCTTGCGGAAAATAGCTAACGCCCGCTCACCCCCTAAAGCATTGTCTACCGTATAGTCATATACGGCGTAAGGGGAGGCCGTTACATCGTTGATGTTAAAATCGGGTTTAATGGCACGGATTTGATTTAAAATATCGGGGTGTTCCCGCGCAATTTTTTCTGCACTGGGGCTTAACGTCCAAACGCCCATCAACCATACAGCATCAAACCCGGCACGTTGGATTTTTTCCCAAAAACTGGCCGGCACATCGGCCAACGTTACTTTGTGACCTAATTCACGCTCATAGCGTTTAAGCCAGGAGCGCGCATTAATCTCTAAAATGTGCGGATTGTTGCGCATAAATTTACCCTGTTAGAATCCCTTTTCTTTTTATAGCAATTTACGTGCAAAAAGTAAATAGGGAACAGGGTAATTATTGGGGTTTTTTGGTAAAATCTCTGTGTTTGTATTGCAAGAACCAGTTCAGGCCCTCGGCTGAAGTTTCGGGGATTATTTTTTTTCCGTAATGTCTTTGAAACAACATAGCTCTTGTTCTGTTTTCCATTAATTCTTCTATGCGGTCATCTGCCTGCGAAAACGTGAATTTACGGCGGGCAGGCAATTCTTCGGGAAACGTAACCGGAATGTCTTTTATGGTTTGTTGATATAATTTCACTTCTTCATATACGCGGGCAGTTTCCCCCTCGGTAATCAGTTGTCCGTCTATAAACCAG
Organism: Elusimicrobiaceae bacterium; assembly: GCA_045116875.1. Lineage (GTDB taxonomy): Bacteria > Elusimicrobiota > Elusimicrobia > Elusimicrobiales > Elusimicrobiaceae > Avelusimicrobium. The sequence continues at coordinate 3,175 of JBGUMP010000027.1, forward strand.
CCCTCTTGCGCTTGGCGAAAGTCCATCAGTTCTTGTACCAAATCATACCGCTCTAAGTTAAGCAGAGAACGTACTACCGTAAAATCAGTTAAGAATCGTTTCCCTTCCGGCGCTTGCTTAGCTAAAGACAGTATTTTTTCGGCCAAATAAGCGTCCCCTACAAAGCTAATTCCTAAACATCCGCTTAATGCATCAGCAAAAGCTATGTCTGACGTGAAAACTTCCGGATGAGAAACGGCCTTTTCATAAAAAGTACGTACATCTCGCAGTTGCGTATCGGTAAGGCGTCCATGAAAGATAAAACCTTTTAAAAGTGCGTGATAATAAAATTCATGTTCAGACATCTTTTCCTTTTCTTTCCATATTTGCCGTATTGAATCTTTAAAATACTGCACTGATAAACGTGCAGAGCTTATTCTGGTAGAAAGAGGAAGCTCGGCGGCAAAACTTTCTATAAATATTTTCCCATACTCCTTTTGTTCACGAAACTTACGGCCAAATTCAAAAGCCGGGTTGGAACGCGTGGCCGGAATACGCACCGTTACGGACGGTTGCTCCAGGTGGCGCAAAACCCCTTGTTGCACTCCGCGGGTAATAGGACCCTGTGGCACAGAAATGCGTGCTAACGGGCCTTTTTCAGTTATACCCCCCCCCTCACTTGTCTAGCCGTTGCCGAGGGAACAGCAGGGGTTTTGGCCCTTTTAGCACCCTTGCCTAATCCACGCAGAAAACCTTGGGAAAAAGCCGGCAGGCCCATGCACACAACGAGTAAAATAACCAACAAACGCTTGCTCATATTTACATTTTATGGCATCACATACAAGAATACAAGGGCCAAAAGACCTACGTACAGGAGAAAAAGGACCTATAAATAGATCTTCTGTGTGCTGTTCTGGCTGATTTACCTTTAAAAACTTTACGATGTCCACGCCCGGCACACGGGTTTCAATACACAAAAAGGCACAACCCGTTTACAGGTTGTGCCTTTAGTTACAGAAACGTTACGGCTTATGCGTTTTCGGCTTCTTCCTCTTCGGTCTTTACCACCGGCGCGATACGGGCAATTTTGTCACCTTCTTCCATACGGGCCAGCGTGACACCTTGCGCGTTGCGACCGACGGAGCGGATGTCCGCACAGCGCAGGCGAATCGTCATGCCTTTTTCGGTAATGATCATGAGGTCTTTGGATTCGTCCACCAGTTTAATACCCACTACTTTGCCGTTGCGGGCCGAGGTCTTAATGGTAATAACCCCCATACCGCCGCGGTGTTGGCGTTTGTATTCACTAAACTCTGTACGTTTACCAAAACCGTTTTCGCACACAGAAAGCACGTCGGGTTGGGCGGAACCGTCGTTGGGCGCTTGTTCCATACCCACCACAATGTCGCCTTCTTCTAAGCTAATGGCGCGTACGCCGCGGGCTTGGCGGCCCATGGCACGCACTTCGTTTTCATCAAACCGGATGGACTTACCGTTTTGGGTAGCCACAATAATGTCGCTTTTACCAAACGTCATTTGTGCGCTGATGAGCACGTCGCCTTCGTCTAGGCCGATAGCAATAATGCCCGAACGGCGGATGTGTTCAAACTCTTTAAGCGCCACACGTTTGATGGTACCCAAGCGGGTGCACAGCGTAAGGTAGGCCTGTTCGCTTGCATCATGGGCGGCGGGGTTAAAATCCTCAATGGCTAAGGTAGAGGTTACTTTTTCTTCGCCGGTGAGTTGCAAGAGGTTCACAAGCGCTTTGCCCTTAGACATACGGTTTCCTTCGGGGATTTCAAACGCGCGCAGCGGGAACGCACGGCCGCGGTTGGTGAACATCAAAATGGTAGCGTGTGAAGAAGTAATGAAGAGGTTCTCCATAAAATCTTCTTCTTTCGTTTTGCTGCCAATGATCCCTTTGCCGCCGCGGTTTTGGCTGCGGTATGTAGAAAGCGGAATGCGTTTGGCATAACCATCATTAGAAATGGTGATTACCACGTCTTCTTTCTCAATGAAATCTTCCATGGAGAAATCTTCCATATCCGGGCCGATTTTCGTGCGGCGCGGGTCATCAAAGTCCTTTTTGAGTTGGGTAAGCTCTTCTACAATGATGTCCAAAATCTTTTGTGGGCTGGCCAAGATAGCTTGCAAGTCCGCAATAAGTTTTAAGAGGTCTTTGCGTTCATTTTCAATGGCCAAGCTGGACAGTTGCGTCAGTTGGTGTAAACGCATATCCAAGATAGCTTGCGCTTGCACTTCGGTCAGCGTAAAGCGTTTCATCAAGGTAAATTTGGCCTCTGTCGGGTCTTTAGCACCGCGAATAATGGCCACTACTTCGTCCATATTGGCAATGGCAATAAGCAACCCGTTCAAAATATGTTCACGTTTTTGCGCTTTGTTCAAGTCAAATTTCGTGCGGTTGGTGACAATTTCCTGGCGGTGTTTTACATACGCTTTCATCACTTCTTTGAGCGACAACACACGCGGGCGACCGTCCACAATCGCAAGCATATTGACCGGGAAGGACGTTTGCAGTTGCGTATGTTTGAATAAATGATTGAGCACCACTTGGGCATTACCGTCACGTTTTACTTCAATGACCAGGCGCATACCGCGGCGGTCCGACTCGTCACGAATGTCGGAAATATCCGTCACTTTTTTATCGCGCACCAAACCCACAATGCTTTCAATCAAAGAAGTTTTGTTTACCTGATACGGAATAGCCGTCACCACGATGGCCTGACGGCCGCCTTTGCGATCTTCAATTTCGGTATCGGCTTGTACTTTAACGCTGCCGTGACCCGTTTCAAAATATTCGTAAATGGCTTTGGTACCGCGGATGGTGGCCCCGGTTGGAAAGTCCGGCCCTTTGATGATTTTCATCATCTCTTTGGTGGTAATATCGGGGTTCTTGATATAAGCAATAATACCGTCGCACACTTCCCCTAAGTTATGGGTGGGAATGTTGGTGGCCATACCTACGGCAATACCGGCTGAACCGTTAACCAACAGAGCGGGCAGTTTGGCGGGTAATACGGAAGGTTCTAACAGCGAACCGTCGTAGTTAGGAACCATTTTGACGGTATCTTTGTCGAGGTCGTCCAACATAGTATCGGAAATTTTTTCCAAGCGGCATTCCGTATAACGCATGGCGGCGGCGGAATCTCCGTCAATAGAACCGAAGTTCCCCTGCCCGTCCACCAATGGTTTGCGGATGGAAAAATCCTGCGCTAAACGCACCAACGTATCATATACGGCGGTATCTCCGTGCGGGTGATACTTACCGAGTACATCCCCCACTACACGGGCGGATTTCTTATACGGGCGGTTGTATTTGAGGCCCATTTCGTTCATGGAATAAAGTACACGGCGGTGTACGGGTTTTAAGCCGTCGCGCACGTCCGGCAAGGCGCGCCCTACGATTACGCTCATGGCGTAGTCGATATAGTAAGAGCGCATTTCGGTAGCTACGTCGCGCTGTTCAATATTACCGAACAAATCTACATTTGTATTTACATTCTGTGTTGAGTTATTTAATTCTTCACTCATGATTCAAATCTCCTAAAACGATTAAATATCCAAGTTCTTGACCTCTAGCGCGTGCGAATAAATAAAATCGCGGCGCGGTTCTACGCGGTCGCCCATCAGCATGGTGAACGCTTGCTCGGTATCGGCAGCGTCGTTAATTTTTACTTGGATGAGTTTGCGTTTGGACGGGTCCATGGTGGTTTCCCACAATTGTTCGGGGTTCATTTCCCCTAACCCTTTGTAGCGCTGAATGGTAGCACCCGAGGTGGCCGCATCTTTCACCGCTTTTAAAAGTTCCGCTAAACTGTAAACTAACACGTCCGTTTTGCCGTTGTTTACTTTGAAAAGCGGATTGATGCGTTCTTTTTCGTTTTCAATGAGCGGATATTGCGCAAATGTAAAACCAAAGGTTTCCATTTTCTTTTCGGCCGCTAAAAGTTTGCCAAATTCAAACAAACTTTGGTGTTCGGGCACGAGGGTAGAATCGGCTACGCTTTCGGCGTCTACACCGTCGGCAATAAGCTCTTCGCGTTTTTCTTGGATGTATTGTTCCTCATACGCGCGGTATTCGGCCTCGGTATAGAAGTATTTAAATCCACCGCTTTTTAGCGGGATGCGGTACACCGGCACTTGCCCTTCTTTGAGGAAGGCCATAAAATCAGCCAGCGTAATATTTTTAACTTCCAATTTGCCAAGCGTATCTTCTACATCGCGCAAAATTTTAAGCAAATCGCGCAATTGGTCGCCAGTAAGGGCTTTGTTTTTTTGAGTATCGGTCACGGTAACGGTGGCCAACCCTTCCTTCATGAGCCATTGTTGCATTTGGTCTTCGGTCTGCAAATACTGTTCTACTTTGCCTTTTTTGACTTTGTAGAGCGGCGGTTGCGCCAAGTATACGTGCCCGGCGTCAATAAGCGGTTTTAATTGGCGGTAGAAAAACGTGAGAAGCAAGGTAGAAATATGTTGTCCGTCCACGTCAGCATCAGCCATTAAAATAATTTTGTGATAGCGCAGTTTGTTAATATCAAATCCGCCTTCGCCTTCCCCTACCCCGGTACCTACGGCGGCAATTAAGTCACGCACCGTGTCCGAAGACAAAATACGCACCAGCGGAGCTTTTTCTACGTTTAAAATTTTACCACGCAACGGCAAAATCGCCTGGAAAACACGGTCGCGCCCTTGTTTGGCAGAACCTCCGGCGGAGTCCCCTTCGACCAGGAACAATTCGCACTTAGCGGCTTCGCGTTCTTGACAGTCGGCTAGTTTACCGGGTAGTCCGCCGCCTTCTAACGCACCTTTGCGGCGGGTTAAATCACGCGCTTTGCGGGCGGCTTCGCGCGCTACGGCAGCACCCATACATTTTTCACAAATGGCACGGGCTGTTTTGGGGTTTTCTTCAAAGAAAGTGGCCAGCGTATCGGTTACCACGGAGCGCACAATTCCTTCCACTTCGCTGTTACCCAATTTGGTTTTGGTCTGCCCTTCAAATTGCGGATGCGGAATTTTAACGGAAAGCACTAACGCAAGCCCTTCTTTAATATCATCCCCACCGACGGTAATATCTTTATGTTGTTTGCCTAAATTATTATTTTTGATATATTCGTTGACCAAGCGGGTTAAAGAACTTCTAAACCCGGTTAAGTGCGTACCGCCTTCAATGGTGTGAATATTATTAACGAATGTAAAAATATTTTCGGAATAACCTTCGTTATATTGAATAGCAAAGGAAATGTAATTATCACCCACTTCTTTGGTTAAATAGATTGGTTCGGGGTTGATCACCGTTTTGTTGGTATTTAAGAATTTTACAAATTGAGAAATTCCCCCCTCGTAATGGAAAGTAACCGTTTGGTCTGTTTCTTTGCGTTGATCGGTGTAGATAATTTTAACACCGGCATTTAAGAACGCTAATTCGCGCAAGCGGTTGCCAATGGTTTCATACGAGAATGCCAAATTTCCAAAGATTTCCGGATCGGCGTGGAAGGTAACTTTTGTACCGTGTTCGTTGGTATCTCCCACCACTTTAACGGGACCTTGCGGTTTGCCGCGTTTATATTCTTGTTGGTGAATATGCCCGTCACGGCGTACTTCCACTTGCATATAATCAGAAAGTGCGTTTACGCAGGATACACCTACCCCGTGTAACCCCCCGGACACTTTGTACGCACCGGAATCAAATTTTCCTCCTGCGTGCAAGACAGTCATTACAACTTCCAAGGCGGATTTGTTGCGTAGTTTTGCGTCCTTGGCATTTTTCATCAAATCCACCGGAATACCACGTCCGTCATCTTGTATAGAACAGGTCATATCATCTTGAATAGTAACGGTAATCGTGGTTGCCCCACCTGCTAAAATTTCATCTACAGAGTTATCCACCACTTCATACACTAAGTGATGTAAACCCGGTAGCCCGGTTGACCCGATATACATGGCGGGACGTTTGCGTACGGCTTCCAATCCTTCTAATACAGTAATTTTGGAAGAATCGTACTCTTTTTCTTGTTGTTCAACTGTCATCTAAAACTCCTTTGTGTCCAACTAAATAATTTCAATATGCTTAATCCACGGTGACTCAAAATGTTTATTTAATTCTCGGATTAGTTCACGGCGTCTTCCGGTTAGTTCATTTTTTGCCACAGAGGCTTTTACTTGTACATATAAGGTGTTTTGTTTTACGGCATGTAACACCCAAAAACGACTTTTATTGCCTACTAATTGCCCCCATACATAATCCAACACCATCAGCCGGTTTAACGTTTTAGAAAGCGGATTAAACTTGCTGCCTAGTTCTTGGCTGGAACGCCACTGTTTTTGAGGAGGCTGCCCAAACTTCATTAGGCCCTCATAGGCATAATAACGTACTTAAAGGTCCCTTCTCCTACCGGTTCAATAAGTACCGGTTGTGAAGCATTTACAAAGGCAAAAGACACTTTTTCCGTCTTTAAATTTTTAAGTACGTCAATAATGTATTGTGGTTTAAAATTTGCTTCAAAGGCTTCCCCAGTATATTCCACAGGTAATTCATCTGTGAAATCCATATTCTGTGAATTAGAAGAAACTGTTAAAATATTGTTTTCTACCTTATACTTTACAATACTTCCAAATTCACCCGCACACAACGCTGCACGGCGGGTGGATGCTAATAATTCTTTAACAAAAGATTCAAATTTAACAGTTGTTTTAGTAGGAATTACTTGCTGATAATTTGGAAAATTTCCTTCTATGAGGCGCGAAATAAAAGTAGTTTCCTTCATAATAAAACTAACTTGGTTAGAAGCCACATTTACTTCAATTTTATCGTCTTTTTCCGGTTTTGCAATGGAAATAAAACGACATACTTCATTTAAAATTTTTGTAGGAATAATAATTTTAAACGCCTGGCTACCAGGCAACGCCGTCTGCGTGGCTACGGCTAATCGTCCACCGTCTGTAGCCACTACTTCAAAATGTTCCGCCGAATTATTCCATAACAAGCCGTTTAAAATATAACGGGTTTCTTGTGTAGAGGCAGAAAAGGCGGTTTTTTCAACCATTTGTTGTAATTGTAGCGGATCAAGTTGCAAACTGCCTGTCCTTTCAATTTCTGGAATAGAGGGATATTCGGCCTTCGGCGTCCCCATTACCCAAAATTTACTTTTGCCGGACTTAATATGAAATTTATTATTTTCATCACTTTGGAGGTGAATTTCTTTATCATCGGCTAAATTTTTAATAATATCAGCAAATTCTTTCAAAGGAACAGTAATACTTCCTTCTTCTTCAATTTCGGCAGGTACAAAGTGTACAGTAGCCATTTCCATATCTGTACGTACTAATTTTAATTTACCCTTGCTAGTTTCCAGCAAAAAGTTATGCAATATAGGTAATGTGGTGCGAGCCGAAACACCCGAAGAAATAATTTGAATTCCTTCCAACAGCGTAGCTTTAGTAATATTTATTTTCATATTTATCCTTAATATTAATATGTTCTGTGGATGGTGTGATTTATGTGGATTGCCCTATACAATTTTTACTGTGTACATTGTGCATAACTGCAACCTACTATCAACACTATTCACTTTTACAAATCTTATTAGCTGTGTTTGATAACTTATTCACTAGTTACCCACAGTTTGCAAACTACTTTTCCACACCCTTAATATCCGCAATAATTTGATTAATTTCCGCGGTGAAAAAGGGGTCTGAATTTACTTTTTCTTTTACTAAATCCCGTGCGTGTACCACTGTGCTGTGGTCGCGGTTAAACTCCCGGCCGATTTCCGGCAATGATAAATCCGTCAGTTCCGTAGTTAAAAACATCGCAATTTGACGGGGCCACGCAATCGATTGTGTTTTACGCTTGGCGTTAAAATCTTCCATACGTACATTAAAATGTTTGCCCACAATTTTTTTAATTGTATTGACGGATATAGGGGCATCTTGTTCGCTTACTAAAATATCAGCGAGAAGTTCCCGTGCTATAGGTATAGTAGGAGTCACACTGTGAGTAGTACAATAGGCACGTAATTTTATTAAAGCCCCTTCTAATTCTCGGATATTTGTTTGAATTCCTTCTGCTAAAAATGCAATTACATCATCCCCGACAATAAAATTCATAGAATCACGTTTTTGACGTAAAATAGCAATACGTGCTTCCACGTTGGGGCGCTTAATTTCTGTACTAATACCGGATAATAAACGCGAAGATAAACGTTCATCCCACTCTAATTGTTGGGGGGAACGGTCTGACGATAACACAATTTGTTTTCCGCTTTCAAACAAAGAATTAAACGTATAAAAAAATGCCTCAGAACTGGAGGGTTTACCTACTACAAATTGAATATCATCTACCAAAAAACAATCCAAAAAGCGGTATTTTTTACGGAATGCATCACTTGTTTTTTGATGCATCGATTCAATATATTCATTAACAAACTCTTCGCCGGACATATAGATAACTTTGGCGGAGGGATTTTCGCGCAGAATTTGGTTACCGATCGCTTGCAGTAAGTGTGTTTTACCAAGCCCCGGGGCGGAGTAAATAACCAAGGGATTATTTTCCCGCGCACCTAATTTAGCTACTACGGCTTGAGCCGCTTTATAAGCAAATTTGTTAGAGGGGGATTCAATAAAGTTATCAAACGTATAATTGGGGTTAAAGCGCGATAAAAACGGGCTTACAACAGTAACAGGTTCTGGAGTTGCCACGGAAGGCAACACGTCCTGCGCTGACGAAATAGAAGGGGAGGGCTTTTGCGCAACAGCAATATTATATTCCACTTCTATAGGGGTACCTACATGTTTTAAAAAAGCGTCCTTAAGAATAGACTCATAACGGTCTTGAATGGTTTTACCCCATATTGCATTGGGAATAGTTACGGTTAATAAGTTATTATTAAACGTAAAGTCCGCTGTTTTAAACCACAAATCGTATGTTTCTTTCCCGATGATTTGTTCTACTTCTTGAAAGATAGACAATAATACAGGATTGTTTTGAAAATTATCCACAGGTTACTTCCTTACAAAATCTTTACATTTATCTTACCACTTATTGAGCCATTGGTCAATGCCTTAAATTAATAAAATATGAATTAATTGCTTAAAAATGCCTATTAGGGCTATTTTATAAAAAAATAGCAGTAAGGGTATTAAAAAGGTAAATTTTGGCTTATGTGGCGTTTTTTGGCAAACTAATTATTTTTTTCCCGCTTAGTTGTTTACAACCTATGGTATAATAATGATACAAAAGTAGGAAAATTTCTTAACAAGAGGAAAACTATGACACAGTTACATGAAATTTATAAATGTACGGTTTGCGGTAATATGGTAGAAGTGGTTCATGCTTCTGCCGGACAATTAACCTGTTGCGGTAAACCGATGCACAAAATGGTTGCCGGGGAAACGGACGGTGCCGCGGAAAAGCACGTGCCTGTATTGGAAAAAATAGAGGGGGGATATCAGGTAAAAGTGGGTTCTGTGCCTCATCCGGCTACTGAAGAACATCATATTGAATGGATAGAGGTGATTTGCAATCAATGTCATCAAGTACAACGCGCGTACATTAAGCCAGGAGACCCTGCACAAGCTACCTTTAAAACTTGTTCTGACGATGTAACCGCCCGGGAATATTGTAATTTACACGGGCTGTGGCAAAGCAAAAAATAATATAATATAACCACGCACTGTCCACGGACAACAAAAGGAGATATTATGAAAGCTTTGCAACTATCCCCCAACGTGTATTGGGTGGGGGCGATTGATTGGAACCTGCGTGATTTTCACGGCTACGCCACCACACGCGGTACGACGTACAACGCCTACTTAATTTTAGGAAAAAAACCCACGCTTATTGATACGGTAAAAAAACCTTTTTATCCGGAAATGATGGCCCGTATTGCCAGCGTGATTGATCCCCGGAAAATTGATATTATTATTTCCAACCACGCTGAAATGGATCATTCCGGAGCGTTGTGCCAGGCGGTGGCGGATATACAACCTTCTGCGGTGTATGCATCGACGATGGGTGTAAAAAATCTCATCGCGCAATTACATCCCTCTTTTGAAATTAAAGCCGTCAAAACAGGAGATAAAATTGACCTGGGCGACGATACCCTTTCCTTCGTCGAAGCACGTATGTTGCACTGGCCGGATAGCATGCTGGCATATTTAGAGAAAGAAGATGTTTTATTTACGAACGACGTTTTTGGTATGCATTTGGCAACCTCCAAATTGTTTGATGACGAAAATGATGAAGCTATTTGGATGCAGGAAGCACGCAAATATTATGCCAATATTGTGTTGCCTTACTCCGACCTTGTTACCCGCTTTTTAGGGCAAGTAAAACAAATGGGGCTTGCGCCCAAAATAATTGCGCCTGACCACGGATTTATTTGGCGCAAAGATCCGTCGAAGATCGTGCATTTGTATGCAGAATTTGCAGCCCAAAAACCCACCCGTAAAGCCGTTATTGTGTATGATACCATGTGGGGCAGTACCGAAAAAATGGCCGTTGCTATTGCCGATGGACTGCGTCAACAAGGCATCACAGTGCAATTGATGTCCATGCATGCGTGTCATCGTAGTGATGTAGTAACGCAGTTATTGGATGCAGGGGCAATCCTCGTCGGTACGCCGGTATTAAATAGTAATATTTATCCTGCCATGGCAGATGTACTTTGCTACTTAAAAGGGCTCAAAAAGAAAAATTTAATCGGGGCGGCGTTTGGTTCGTACGGATGGAACGGTGCACCGATAGACGGTCTTACGAAAACGTTGGAAGAAATGGGCGTGGAAGTTGTTTCTACGGCCACGAAATGTTGTTTTGTGCCCGACGAAAAAGCACTTGCGCAGTGTGAAGAATTAGGCAAGTTAATCGGCCAAAAATTAACGGAGAAAATAAACTAATGGATGCGTGTATTTGCCAAAGTTTAAATAAATTTTCTTACGGGCTATATATTGTTACTTCTGCCGACGGAGAAAAGCGGAACGGACTTGTTATCAATACAGCGTTTCAGGTATCGGCCGCTCCGGCTAAAATTGCCATTTGTGTGTGCAAAAACAGTTACACACACGACGTAATTTTGAAAAGTAACGTGTTTGCAGTCATGCCGTTAGAACAAGAAACACCGATGGTATTTATTGGAAATTTTGGCTTTCGCACCGGGCGTAATTTTGATAAATTTGCCAACGTGCCATGCGCCCTGGGGAAAACAGGCGTGCCCGTCGTAAAAGAGCATGTGCTTTCGTGCACAGAGGCGCGCGTGGAGCAAACGGTAGACGTGGGGACACACACGCTTTTTATTGGCAACGTCGTCGACGGACAAATTTTTAAGCCGCAAGGCACCCCTTTGACCTATGAATATTATCATACGGTAATTAAGGGCAAAACCCCTTCGGGGGCAACTCATTTATAGGAGATAGTTATGGTAAAATATGTTTGCGAAGTATGTGGATATACGTATGACCCCGCGGTGGGGGACCCGGATAACGGGGTTCCGGCCGGAACTGCTTGGGAAAATGTAAAAGAAGATTGGATCTGCCCGGTTTGTGGGGTTGGCAAGGACCAATTTAAAGCAGCATAAGTTGCTAAAAATATAAAAATGAAAGACAAAACGGGCCTATAAATGATAAGGCCCGTTGTTCTTTGATGCGTTTAAAGGATGATTTTGAAAAAAATACTTAAAAAATAAGAACTTTTTTAACAAAAGACAGCAAAGTATAAAGAGATGGTTCCCTTCACAAAAACTTTGCTATAATACCACTATGAAAATATTGTATGTGATTACCTCTTTGGATGTAGGGGGGGCGGAAAAGGCATTGGAAGATTTAGTATATGCCACGCGCCCACATCACCAAGTAAGGGTTCTTTGCTTAAAGCCATGTGGGGCAATCGGCCAACGGCTTGTTAAGGCAGGGGTAGAAGTAATTTCCCTGGAAATGAAAGGGGCTGGTTTGGGAACTGTAGCTAAATTAGTCCAACAAATCGATCAATATCAACCGGATATTGTGCATGCTTTGTTGTTTCGTGCTATTGAATTTAGCCGTTTAGCATGTGCCGGGCGCGGTATTAAACTTATTACAACCCCACATTTTGATTTATCCCAAAAGCCCTTTTGGATGCGTCAAATGGACCGTTTGTTAAATCACATTGATACTATCAGTACGGCAGAGTCCGTAAGCACCTATAATTATCTTACGCAGAAACAACATTATAAAAAAGTGGTATATGTTGGAAATTCTGTAAAAAAAGAACAATTTTTTAAAGATAATGAGCTACGTAAAAAGATGCGTCAACAGCATCAATTTACAGACCAGGATGTTGTTTTTATCAGTGTGGCCCGGTTGGCAGCAGTAAAAAATCCAACAGGGTTATTGGAATCCTTTTCTAAAATTATACCTCTTTGCCCACATGCAAAACTGATTTATGTGGGTGGAGGATCAGCTCAAGAAAACCTTCAATCCCTTATCCGGTCCTTACAGTTAGAGAAACAAGTGATATTGGCAGGGGAACAACAAAACATAAATGACTGGCTCAATATGGCGGATGTTTTTGTGTTATTTTCTAAAGAGGAATCTTTACCATTGTCTTTGCTGGAAGCAAAGAGTGTTGGTTTGCCGTGTATTGTAAGCAAGGTGGGTGATATGCCTAACCAAGTGGAACATGGCAAAGATGGTTTTGTATGTAAAGCTGGAGATAAAATGTTGCTCTCTTGCTTGATGACAGAATTATATGAAAATAACAAACTCCGGCAGGAAATGGGGTCGTATTCTTTGAAAAAAACTGCTACAATAGTAGATGCTTCTCAACAATATCAACATCTTTATCAACAACTTAAGCAAGAGAAGCAATAAAAGTTTTCACGTGAAAACTTTTATAAAAGAATCAAACTAAGATTTGAAATGAACGTGAGTTTTCACGTGAAAACTTTAAGGAGAAAATATGGAAGCGAGATTGTTTTTGGCGGCATGTATTATGTATGCTTTTACGTTAGGAACACGGTGGTTACAAAAGAAAAAAAAGCTAACGTTGCCATCGGTGTTTCATAAATGGCATGCTGTGTTTTTATTCTTAATTTTAACCTGTGCCCTATATGTGTTTTTATTTGTAATGAACGGCGGATTAGGGGAGCCCTACCCTATTAAGAAATTTATTATAGGGGAAATGGCTGTATTGGCGATAGCTTGCTATGGGTTTGTGACTGCCAAGAATGCCAGCGAAGCCAAGCAAAAAAAGATTATTAAATCCAACCTAGATTGGAGCAACACCGTATATTTTGCCGGTTTTGTAGCTTCTGTTATCATGTTTTTCTTTATTCAGGCCTTTAAAATTCCTTCCGCTTCCATGCGTTATACATTGGTAGAAGGGGACCATTTGTTTGTAAATAAAGCGATTTATGGCTTTCGCATTCCTTTTACTAATATCCGCTTTGGCCAATTTAAAGATATTAATAGGGGTGATATTATTATTTTTGAATTTCCTGCTAAAGATCGCAACCAGATTAATTGCGGGGATCAAACCCAATATGGCCGCGATTTTGTAAAACGTGTGATTGCGTTGCCGGGGGAAACCGTGGAAGTTAAAAATGGGCGCCCCTGGGTAAATGGTAAAGAACTTGCCCCACAGTCTTATGAAGTATATGAGGAAGTTGAACGTGAGCCGAAGGTTGCAATTAAGAACCCGGAGGCATATCAGCAAACATGGCAAAATCATTTGTTAGATAATGACTTGGGAATTGAGTTACGGGACGAAATGGGCCCTGTTGTAGTGCCGGAAAACACCTATTTTGTTATGGGGGACAACCGGGACAACTCGTGTGATTCCCGCTTTTGGGGCCCGGTACCGCGGGAAAATATTAAAGGAAAGGCCTGGTTTATTCACTGGCCACTTAACAAAATTGGTTTTATTAAGTAGTTTTCACGTGAAAACGCACTTGCTGTTTATTGTGAATTATGATTTAATATAAGTAGGAGGCATTATGGCAGAAATTGTAGTGATTGCAAACCAGAAGGGGGGCGTTGGAAAAACAACTACCTCTATCAATTTGGCATATGCACTCTCTTGCTTAAATCAAGAGGTGTTGTTGGTGGATTTTGACCCGCAGGGAAATGCGGGTTCCGGATTAGGTGTCAATGTGGAAGATGGGCAAAAATCCGTGTATCATTTATTAACGAAGGTGGCCCCGTTTGACCAGGTAGTTCGGCAAACCGCCAGTGAGTTTTTGGATGTTCTCCCGGCTTGTAAAGATTTGGCAGGGGCAGAAGTGGAATTGGTAAATGTCCGCGGCCGCGAAAATATGCTAAAAGATGCCTTAGCCCCTATCCGCGATATGTACAAATTTATTATTATTGACTGCCCTCCTTCATTAGGTTTATTAACCCTTAACGCCATGATGGCGGCCGACAGCGTAATCACCCCCGTACAGTGCGAATATTACGCCATGGAAGGGCTTGCCCACTTTATGGGAACGGTAAATAAAATCAAACAATTTCTGCATCCTAAACTTCAAATGGACGGGGGCGTGCTTACGATGTACGATGCCCATTTGAACTTGGCTAAACAAGTGCGCGAAGAGGTTAGCCGCTACTTTGGGGATAAAATTTACAAAACCCCTATTCCGCGCAACATCCGTTTGGCGGAAGCCCCCAGTTTTGGGCAATCTATCTTTGATTATGAGCCCGCTTGCCGTGGTGCAGAAGCATATATTAAATTAGCTATCGAATTTTTAACCCGCCGCGGAGCCAAGGTAGAAGACTTTGCGGACTTTAAACTTGCCGGTAATACACCGTTAAATTACGATTTTGGAGGATAACCCATGGCCAGACAAGCTTTAGGAAAAGGCCTTGATGCCTTAATTAAACAAACACAGGAAGTATCTAATTTACCTATTCAAGAAGCAACACAGGTAGCCCAAAACACTCCCGGGATGAGCGTGCAAGCTATTGAAATAAGCAAGATTGTTCCTAACCGCTTTCAGCCCCGTCGTGTGTTCGACGAGGAAAAACTGCAAGAATTGGCCACCTCTATTAAAGAACATGGTTTAACGCAGCCGATTGTGGTGGTGTATGATGCCGGGCTGGATAAATATGAAATCGTCGTCGGTGAACGCCGTTTCCGCGCTACTCAATTGGCGGGGCTTACCCAAATTAATGCCATTGTCCACAAACATTTGACGGATCAAGAATTGTGCGCGTTGGCGTTAATCGAAAATATCCAGCGGGAAGACCTAAACCCAATTGAAACAGCCCTTGGATACCGCAATTTAATGAGTAAGTTTTACATTACGCAAACGGACTTGGCGGCTTATTGCGGTAAATCAAAGGCGGCTATTTCCAATGCGCTACGGTTGTTGGAATTGTCCGAAGAAATTCAGCAAGCCCTGCAAGCCGGTACACTTAGTGAAGGGCACGGGCGTGCTTTACTGATGGTGGCGGACGAACAAAAACGGGCAGAATTGTTTAAACGGATGAACAATCATAAAATGTCCGTGCGCCAGGCGGAAGACGCGGCACGTGCCATTATGTTCCCGGCTAAAAAAGCCGTCAAAGGCGCTAAACCCGCCGAAGTTGCCAGCTTTGAGGAAGATTTACAAGCAGCATTGGGGACCAAGGTGGAAGTTAAGTACGGCAAAAATATGAAAAAAGGCACTTTGGTCATCCACTATCATTCTTTGGATGAATTGGATAACATTGCCAGCCGATTGAAAAATAAAATGCTGTAATAAATAGGATGTGTTAAAAGGGACCTCAACATTTGTTGAGGCCCTATTTTTATATAGGCCTTTTTGTTATATAGGGATAGGCCTTTTGTCCCTTGTGCTGTGGTGTGCAGTGGTATAAAATGTATTTATGAACAAGCGTATATTAACTATTGTATTAACACTGTGTTTTTGCGCCCCTGCCTTTTCTCAAGGTTTTATTAGTGGAATAGGCAAAGGGGTAAAAAATGCGGGGAAGAAGTCTCTGCCTGCAGTAGAAAGGCGGGGCGTTCAAATGAGTTCCATTACCCGCGGGGTGCAACAAGGAGTTTTGCGCCACCTGGAGCAACCGTCCGTAACGGGGCGTATTCCTGCCACACGTTCCAACCCGGCTTTTGAATTTGGCCGCAAATTCCGAGAAAAGCGTGAATCTGCAGGGCTGTTTTTGTGGGGATTTGGCTCTTTTAGAAGCATCAAGTGGGATGGTACAAAGGTAGGATTTCGAGAGGCCCTTTCGTTTGCAATAGACAGAGCAAGGGCTCCTCGGGCTGTGGCACAGAGGGTCTGGGCTAAAAAAGAGCAAACTTCGGAACATAAGTTCTATTTTAATGATTTGATAGCGGAGTTTCGAATAAACTTGTTCTATATGCGATTATCTTTTTCGGATGCCCAACTGCGCGAAATACGCGGATTTTATGAAAAAACCATTTCCCGGCCGGATGTTTTCACTTCGGATATGGCTTTTGCCGATGCCTTAAGTTCCTTTATAGGTATTAGCTTTGTGGGTGATGCGGACTTGGCCGGAAAAATGGTTTCCTTAGCCAAAGCCGCCCCAGAAGGAAAAAGGATGATAACAGATTTTGTAGTAACACGGGCTTTAGAAAGGTTACAGCGGTATGACCTATTACAAGAACTGTTAGATTTCCGCCAAGTGCAGGAAGGATGGTTTTTTGCGGAAGGGGAATTTTTCGGAGGAGAAACGGCGAGTGTGTACGAAGAAATAAATCTCGGGAAACAGATAATGGGAGCAATGGGAGAAAAAATGCCTGTTACATTTTACGAGCAGTTGCCCGCTCGTTCCACCATTCATTTTTCAGTACAAGATAAAAAAATAATTCGTTTGATGGAGCCGTTTCCTAGGGCGTTGTTCAAAGATTATATGGGAGAGGAGCTAACCAAAATCAACAAAACAGACCCGGGAATGAAGCCCCTCTTATAAATTATGAGGAAAAACTAATCAAACCCATAAACGGTAAAAAACCCCGGCCCAAAAGCCGGGGTTTTGTTTTGGAATAAAATTACCGATACAAGCTGTGTACTTCGGGCATTTCCAATAAATCTTTAGTGATGTTTTGGAAATCACGCCCGGTAAACGTACCCACCAAACTGACGTGAAATAAATTATCTTGCTTGTTTACTTCGCTCTTAAGCACGGTTACATTTTGCTTTTCTACAGAAGAGATAATTTTATCCACTACCGCCCAGCTGGGGTCACACGTTACAAAAAAAGTATCATAACGCTTGACAACTTCTACCAAACGCAGTGTCTTGCGCAAGCCAAATTGTATCAGCAAAATAGCAATGGTACAGGCGGTAGCTAGGATGTATTGGCTGTATCCTATTGCCATGCCGATGGCTGCTACCAACCAAACATTTGCAGCCGTAGTAATGCCGGAAATTTTGTTTCCGTCACGCATAATTGCGCCAGCGCCGATAAAACCGACACCTGTTACAACTTGGGCGGCAATACGGCCCGGATCGCCCCCGGCAAGACCCATATACTCGGACATAATGGTAAACATCATAGCCCCGACACAGATTAAACAGTTCGTGGCAAACCCGGCGGGTTTATCGTGATATTGGCGTTCCATCCCCAACGCTCCGCCCAGTACTAAGGAAAGAAAAATTTTAATTATCAGTTCTGTATCCATATCATTATCATACCAATCCCGACGGTAAAACGCAAGTAAAAATCTTTACTGTGGGGGAAGTGGGCCTACCCCTTGCTGGGGGACTTGATACGGGGTTTTGAGCAAACTTTTGGCTTGTTCATCAAAGCCCCATTTGTCTTTAAACGAAAGGACGTATTTGTATTGTTCTTTGGCTTTTTCACGTTCACCCAACACGTCGTACACTTGCCCCAGGCGCAGTTCATTCCACACCCCCCAGCGGCTGGGCGCTTGCGCTTTTGTTTTTTGTTGGCTTTGCTCAAAGATTTGTTTGGCTTGTTCAAAGTTTCCCAAGGCCATTTGCGTAGTTCCCAAGGCGGTATAAGCACGGGGGATATAAATATCTTTGTAGAAATTATCGTGGCCGATAAGCGTTAAAAATTGGTTGGCTTGAGCAGTTACCTGGTCGTAATTTTTAGTTTCGTACAGACAAATAATTTCCACATAATGCATAAGCGGATTGTGGGGGAATTTAGCACGTAATTGACGGATAAATTCCAAGGACTTTTCCGGCGCGTAATATTTACTGCCCCGCGTATTTTGCACTTCAATTAAAATAAGTTTTGCGCTGTCCGACGTGAAATGCGCTTTTTCCCGTGCTACATTTAGGAAATTAACCCCTTTTTTAGGGTTTCCTTTAATTGCTACCACCTTGGCCAATACTTTAATTACCGAGGGCAACGTGCCGGCAAAATATTCATAAATACCCAGCCCAAAAAACGCATCGTAATACGTCGGGTCTAGCTGAAGGGATTTTTCTAAATTACTAATGGCTTTTCGTCCGGCAAAATAAGCGGTAACCCAATTGCGGTTGCGCATATTAAACAAAGCACGCAACCCGTACAACGCCCCTATTCCCATATATCCGTTGGAATCGTTGGGATATTTTTTGATCCAGCGTTTGATGCCGGCAATGGAATTGTCCAAAATTTTTTCAAATACTTGGCGCTGTTTGTCGTCGCTAGTTTCAAACTCATACTCATAGCGGCTCCAGGCAATCATCGCATTGCCAAAGTGCGCGAAAGGATGATCCGGATACAGGGCAAAAACTTTTTGAATGTTCTCTTGCGCGGTGTCAAAATCCAAGCTATACACGCCGTTAATGCCTACGGTAGCGTATTGCATTACGTCCGGCGGTAAAGAAAGTTCTGCGCGCGCAGGAGGAACAACGGCGGTTGTAAAAAAGAATACAGCCGCAAGCAAGCACAGCCATTTACGCATTATTTGGCCTCGATTTTATCTTTGCCAAAATAAGGGCGTAGTGCTTTGGGGATGATGACAGAGCCGTCTTTTTGTTGGAAGTTTTCCAAAATAGCGGCAAACGTTCTGCCGACGGCTAACCCACTTCCGTTTAACGTGTGGACATATTCCAGTTTGCCTTGGGCGTTTTTGAAACGTAGGCCCATGCGGCGGGCTTGAAAGTCCAAACAGTTGGAACAGGAAGAAATTTCACGGAATCGGTTTTCGCTGGGCATCCATACTTCAATGTCGTAGGTTTTGGCGGAAGAGAATCCAATATCGCCACTGCATAACTCTACCACGTGGTACGGAATTTCTAAGCGTTTAAGCACTTCTTGCGCGTCTAAGACCATTTGTTCCAACATATCGTAGGAATTTTCCGGCTTGGACAGCATAACCAACTCTACTTTGTCAAATTGGTGATTGCGGATTAGCCCGCGGGTATCTTTGCCGTACGTGCCGGATTCTTTGCGGAAACACGGGGTGTAGGCCGTTAATTTAATGGGCAGTTCGGCTTCTGCCACGGTGCGGATACGGTTTAAATTAGTAAGCGGAATTTCAGCTGTAGAAACGAGGAATTGTTTGGGTTCTCCCACCAGTTCGTACATATCTTCGCGGAATTTGGGCAGTTGCCCTGTGCCTACCAAAATATTTTCGTTGACGATAACGGGCGGCATAATTTCGGTATATCCTTTTTGGGCGTGCAAGTCCAGCATAAAAGCGATGATGGCACGTTCCAAGCGGGCGCCGTCCCCTTTAAACAGGGCAAAGCGGCTACCGGACAGGGCGGCAGCGGCTTCAAAATCCAGAATACCCAGTTTTTCACCGACGGCTTGGTGATCCAATGGAGTGAAATCAAAT
Source organism: Elusimicrobiaceae bacterium (assembly GCA_045116875.1). Lineage (GTDB taxonomy): Bacteria > Elusimicrobiota > Elusimicrobia > Elusimicrobiales > Elusimicrobiaceae > Avelusimicrobium. The sequence goes on from JBGUMP010000027.1 coordinate 22,907, forward strand.
TTTGGCAAGGGGATGGTGCACGGAACTACTTCCGGGTTATCGGCATCGGAAGTACCAAAAGGGATTTTTTCATTAGGCATATTGGGGATGCTTAAGAGCAGGTTGTCAATTTCCGCTTTGGCGGGCTCTAAGGCGGCTTCTTGGGCGGTCATTTCTTCTTTGAGTTTGCCTACCTCTTTCATGGCTTCTTGGGCGGCCGCGTCCCCTTGTTCTTTTTTAATTTTTCCGATAGATTTAGACATTTCATTGCGTTTGGCACGCAATTCTTCTACGCGGGCCAGGATTTTTTTATAAGCTTCGTATTTGGTTAATACTTCGTCAATTTGCGCAGCCAAAGCCGGTTTGCGCAAAGATAAGCGTTTTTTTACTTCTTCAGGATTTGCAATGATTTGTTTAATATCTAACATAAGACCTCTTTATTTCTTTTCAAATTTTAAAGCATATGGTTCGGGGAAATATCCTCGGTACGGCTTAAAACGGGCTACGGAGTATTCCATCACATACGTAGTGAGCAAGCGCACACTTACAGGGGATACGGTGCTCTGTGCGGTCACAAGTACAGCTACTAACAACACTAAAGCAATCAAGATTGCCTTTAACAATGCAAAAAAAGCACCTAGTGCAATCTCGGCCGATTCTTCCCTCAATGTTTTACGATGAAACAAGTTCATAGTTTACCTTGTTTTGCCAGTTGTTTGGAAAAATTTTTTACCAACCTTTTAGCAAGGTAATCCGCCGCATCTAATGCGCGGGAGCTTTCGGTAGTGTCCGAGCCGATCCAAACAATCTCAGCGGTTTCCACGTCCACCAGTTTGGCAATCACAGCTACTTTGGCGTTGATGGTGTACTCGGTAGGGCGCACATCCATCGAGTTGGAAACCTGTGTTCCTATTGGACGGGTATAACCCACATAAGTTCCGTCGGGCATGCGCATGACATCCTGGCGCACAATCGGGCGGGATTCACTGCGGCGGGAGGCCGTCATCGTTAGTTCCGTACGCGCCGGCGTGTAAGAGCTCACTTCCCCTATCAGTAGTACATCCACCCCTAAAATACGGCCAATTTCGCGCGTAGTTTCGGGGGCCAGGTAGCCGGAAACGGAAATATTATGTTCCCGTAAAATACTTTCTAACTGGGCGCGCTCTACTACCTTAAATCCATGCTGTATGAGATACTTGGCAAATAAATTTTCTACTCCGTTTAAATCCGCCCATGAATTGGAGAACGCCATAATCCCAATACGGTTTACTTGTGTAAAATCGTACGAAGGACTTAGCACTGTTTTGGGGGCACAGGCCGATAAACCAAACGCAAACAACAAAGCCAATAGTCCTTTTCTCATATACTTATTATATAATTTTTGAACGCGTGCGAACAGTAAGAGGTGTATTGTAAATTTGCAGGAAAAAATTTACAATATAAATATCTTACTTAAACAATAAGGAGAAGTATGAAAAAATTATTTTTATTAGGCGTTATGCTGTTTGCCTTCCCCGCCGTTTTTGCACAGAACTATTACCCTGTGGCAGATTACGGCCTTGCTAATGGTACCACCCGTTTGGAATTATACGGCGGTATGGTGTTGCCGCAGAGCGATTGGTATCACGAAGGAGATAAAATCGATTTAGGGAACACCGGTTGGACGGCTGGTTTAGGTTTTTACCGCAACATTTCCCGCGTTTTTACGTTGGGGGTAGATGGTAATTACGCTCAATTTGGTGATGGTGACGAACGTGCAGACAAATCCTATTTCCGCACGGGTGCCGCTACCGGCTTAATTGCGGGCCGGGTGAACTTCTTTCCGCGTCATTCTACTCGCTTGTATGTACCTGCCGGGATCGGTGTGGGGCATATTTTTGCACGCCAAAACAAGGACGGCGGCTCCCACCAAACGTATAGCAGCACAGACTGGGCCGGTATGTTAGGTTTGGGCTTGGAATTTGACATTGATGAATCGTTCATCTTTGGTGTGGAAGGCCGCTATTATTTGGTGCGTACCCGCAACGAAATGCGTGAAGCGTTTGGCAAACACCGCATTCACTATACCGAAGTACTTTTAAAATTCGGTTTCAGATTTTAATTGAATTGTTACCAAAAGGCCCCGGTGAGGGGCCTTTTTTATTGTCCTTGTTACGCAAAAACACCCCAAGTTTTGACTTGGGATGTTTTAATGAAGCTATGTTATTATATTACGATTTTGAATACTTCGGTCCTCTAATGATGTGCCCCTTTCGATCTTTGTTTTCTGTAGAGATAGTTTCACTTTTCACAAAAATGAGCCGGCTTTTTGCATCTATATCTACCCATACCTGTTGAGAGTACATTTGGTTAGAGATATGCATGAAAAAGAAACGATATTGCCCATTGCTCAATTTTGTAGCAGGATAGTTTCTTCTGGGGTGATTAAGAAACTCCACCAATGCCTTTTTTATATTTTTATCCTTCATGAGGGGAGGATATACTAATACTACGGCAAAACGATCTAAAATACCATGCCCCAGGCCTTGTTGAATTTCGGGGTATAAGCTTGCCTTGTCTTCGACAGGCAGAAAGTCATCGGTTGTTGAAAAGATTCCTCCAAGGCCTCCTACCATACCCATTGCCCCCGGAATGAAGGTAGCTCCGCTACACAATGGGGATACCATTACGCCTGCCGTGGATATGATAAATACTCCTGCTGAACCAATACCCACCAACACGTCTTTATTTTCCGCCTTTGTGGCTTCGCGTTGAATTTCACCCATATATTGCACGCTTAGGGGTTTTTCTTTTTGAGCCGCTTTAGCCACAGTACGCTCTACTTTCTGCGTTAACTTTTTGCTAGAGAGCCCTTTTTGATTTTGTGCAAAAGCCATGTTGCCGCTTACTAATAAAAGCGAGAGAGCAATTGACATTATTCTTCGGGTCGTTTTCATATGCTTTTCCTCCTTATTTTTTGTGATATTCCTCTTTTAATTCCCTGTAGTATTAACGTAATACAAGTAAGCAAGAAAACCCAGGGCCTTTTGACCCAAACAATAGAGGAAACAAGACCTATGGTTAATTAGGACAAAAGACCTAAAGAGGACATAAAAAAATCCCCGGCTATAACCGAGGATTTTTTGTTTTACTATAGGTTTTATTTCTTTTTGTTTTTAAGAGCCAAATATCCCATTAAACGATAGATGAGTTTAGAGGTATTGAACTCCGTAATGGTATCGGCTTTACGCGCACAGGCCTCCACGACGTCCACGGCTACAATCTTTTTATGCTTGATGACCTCGCGGAATAAATCCAACGCTTCATACCACATAAAGCCGCCGGGTTGGGGGGTTCCTGTTGCCGGGATGACAGAGGGATCAAAACCGTCCACATCAATGGTGATGTATACGGTGTCTGTTAATTTTTTGATAACCTGGGGAATAAGTTTTTTAATGTCACGGTTTTCGTGCATTAAAAAAGTAGTTACTTTGCCGGCATTACAATATTGTTTTTCTTCGCTGGCTACGCTACGGATCCCTACTTGCACAACAGGTACCTGGCGGGAAGCCGGATACAACGCACACGCGTGCGATTTGGGGGTCCCTTCAAAAGTTTCACGCAAATCGGCATGTGCATCAAAGTGCAAAATGCTCAAATTTTTGTATTTATCAATGTAGGGTTGTGCCAACGCTTGCGTAACGGTGTGTTCTCCGCCAATATAAAAGGGGATTGCTTTGTACTGCATTAAATTGCGCACGGTTTTATCAATATTTTTAAAAACCGTGTTGGTGGATCCTTTGCAATTAATGGCAGGCTGTGTGTTGATGCCCAGTTCCCAAGTTTCGGTTTTGGTTTCTTCGTCCCAAAGCTCAATTTGGGTGGAAGCTTCTATAACGGCGGCAGGCCCTTTGGCAGTACCATGCCCGTAACAAACGGTTTTTTCAAACGGTACGGGCACGACTACGAAATTACAAGAGGCTAGAGCGCTTTTTTTGCTCTCTAGCCCCATAAATTTATCAGTTTGTACGTTATCGCTCACAACAAGTCCGTGATCTTAGTTTACAAACACAGCTGCTGCAATAACAGTGGTCCATACTCCGTTAGCGCAAACAGCGGACTGGGTAATGTTGGAAGTGCGCACAATTTTGCCGCTCATTTTCCAAATTTCTTCTTTTTGGTCCCAGGTTGTGTCGTTATCAAAGTCAACACCCAATGTAGTGGATAACATGAGTGCTGCCAAATCTTCGGCATAATCACCGGCTTGTTTGTCGGTTTCACCAAAGCTGTGATGTTCGGACAAATACCCGTGGTGGGTTCTGTCTTTAGGAATGGCTACACCGACAGAAGCCGCAATCATGCGGCGGTATTCATTGCTGGTGTTTCTGCTGATTACACAATGCAGAATTTGGCCCGGGTGCAATTTTTTGAGCCCTTTTTCAACGGGCACCGTTTTGCAGCCGGGAGGAAAAATGCTGGAAACAGGCACCAAGTTAAAGCTAGCAATTTTGGCGTCGCGCAAGGCTTCTTCAAAACTGGCTAGTTTTTCTTTGTGCCGGCCAATTCCTTTGGTAAGGAAGATTTCTTTAGGTACAAACGCTTCGTACATGGTTATTTTTTTCCACTCATTCCTTTTAGAATAATTTTGGGTATGTATATATTATAACAAAAAAGGACTTTTGTAAATAATAATTTTCCGTTGTAAAATGCTATGATATGGGTATGACGAATCATAAGACGATACTTATATCCTTTTTACTCTTTTTATCAATGGGGGTTTTTGCTATGCCGAATATGTTTAATAAGGACGGAGTCCTTCACTTTAATTATAAGGCCGAGGATTTAGCCCCCGCTGAGGCCGCCGCCCGCATCCAGCTGGAAAAAGACCTGGCAGATTTGATTGCAATTCCTGCCGGAAAACGTACCTTTGAAAACACGATATTAGGTTATGAAAAAGCGTTTGACAAATACGGAGACGCATTAGGAATGAGCGGTTTTTTGTCGTACGTGTCTACCGATAAAAATTTCCGCGATACGGCGCGTGATTTGCAAATGAAAATTAGTGACTACATGGTAGATGTTGCCACCAGGCGAGATGTATATAAGGCTATTCGGGAATATACCGACACAAACCCCAAACTAGGCCCCGTAGAAGCCAAACTTGTAAAAGAAATGCTTATTGGCTTTAAACATAGCGGGATGGACCTGAACGACGAGGATTTAGAAAAATTTAAAACACTTAACAAAGAAGAAGCACAACACGTTATCAATTTTGATAAAAACATCCAAGAATATAAGGACCCGTTGGAAGTAACCCAAGCCCAATTAAAAGGGATGGGGGATGATTATATCGGCAAGTTGGAAAAAACTTCTAACGGGAATTATTTGGTCACACTCGATTACCCCGATTATGTACCCTTTATGTTAAATGCGGAAGATGAATCTGCCCGCAAAGCGCTGGAGTATAAGTATAATCGCCGCGGCGGAGAACAAAACGTGGAACTCTTAGAAAAAACGCTTACGCTTCGTCGTCAAATCGCACAATTATTGGGGTATGCAACGCATGCGGATTTGAAATTGGAAAACCGCATGGCCAAAAGCCCCAAAACAGTAATGACGTTTTTAAAAGATTTACAAAAGAAGTTAAAACCGATGGGCAAGGCGGAAGATAAATTTTTGATTGCTTATAAAAATGAGAAGACCGGTAAAAAATACCGCACCATTTATCCGTGGGAATCGGGATATTGGGGCAACAAATACCGCAAAGAAAATTTACAGCTAGACAGTGAAAAAATAAAAGAATATTTTCCGTCACAAGTAGTCATTGACGGAATGCTGGACCTGTTTGGCGGGGTGTTTGGCATTACGTTTGAACCGGTTAACATCCCCGTATGGCACGAAGACGTAAAAGCGTTTTTAATTAAGGACAAACAAAGCGGCGAGCCGGTGGCATATTTCTACATGGACTTATATCCGCGCGAAGGGAAATATAAGCATGCGGCCTGTTTTGGATTAGTAGAGGGAGAAGAGAAAGAAGATGGTTCTTATCAAAAGCCGTTTGTAGCCATTGTGGCCAACTTAAACAAACCGTCCAAAGACACGCCTTCTTTACTTAAACATGGCGAAGTGGAAACCTTGTTCCATGAATTTGGGCACGTATTGCATAATGCGTTAACGAAAGCCAAATATAAGGCATTTAGCGGCACCAGCGTCAGTTGGGACTTTGTAGAGGCTCCCAGCCAAATGTTGGAACGTTGGGCCTGGAACCCGGAAGTATTAAAGAAAATCAGCAAACACTATAAAACGGGGGAAACCTTGCCTGACGAGCTCATCAAACGGATGCTGGCCGCCAAAAATTTTGGTGCGGGTGGGGCCTATTTGCGCCAAAACTTTTTTGCCCAGTATGATATGACCCTTCATACCGCCGCCAAGACCCCCGACACTACAAAGTTATATTTTGATTTGACAAAAAAAATCCGCGCCTTGCCGCTTACTAAAAATACCATCCCGCAAGCTGCTTTCGGCCATATTATGGGCGGATATGACGCCGGCTATTATGGCTATTTATGGTCGGAAGTGATAGCCGAAGATTTTTTCAGTGAGTTTGAGAAACAGGGTATTTTCAACCCGGAAGTAGGGCAGAAATTCCGCCGGGAAATTTTGGAAAAAGGCGGCAGTGAAGATGAAGAACAACTGGTAAAAAACTTTTTAGGCCGCCCAGCACAAAACGGACCGTTTTTGCGTGCCATCGGCTTGGAGGAAAAATGAGCGTTGTAATTGGAATTGATGTGGGGGGGTCCACTACCAAAATAGTGGGTTATACCGACGCTGCAAAATTGATTGGACGTTTGAAGGTAGAAGCGGCCGATCCGCTTACATCGGCTTATGGTGCCCTGGGGAAATTTATCAATCAAAATAAATTTTCTTTGGCAGATGTAAAACAAATCATTGTAACGGGGGTAGGATCCTCGCTATTAAAGAAAAAGATTTACGGCATTCCTACTTCTACTGTGGATGAATTCCAAGCAATTGGTTTGGGCGGCTTGGCCCTTTCCAATAAAAAAGAAGGATTGATTGTGAGCATGGGTACGGGTACCGCCTTCGTGCGTGCCGGCAAAAAAGGGATTTGCCATATCGGCGGTTCCGGTGTGGGTGGCGGAACGGTGCTTGGTTTAGGTGGTAAATTGTGTGGGATAAAATCTTTTAAAACACTGATTGCCTTGGCAGAAAAAGGCAGACTAAGCAAAGTGGATTTAAACATTGGTGATATTTCCACCCGGGCTATTTCCACTTTAACTAAAGAGATTACCGCTTCTAATTTTGGCAAAATGGAAGATGGCCTTTCAACGGCAGACCTGGCCGCCGGCGTGCTTAATATGGTTTTTCAAACCGTAGGAATGATGGCAGTTTTTGCTTGCCGCAACGAAAACATGAAAGATGTAATTTTAACAGGAACTCTTTCCCAAGTTCCTGCCGCTAAAAAAGTGTTTCAAATGTTGCATCAAATGCATGGAGTGAATTTTGTAATTCCCACGCAGGCAATTTATGCTACCGCTACAGGAGCGGCGTTATCTTATTTGCATAAGAAGGAAAAACAAAAATGAGCGAACAGGACGCTTATAAAAAGTCTAGTTTTGGGCCCGCATTTTTCTTTTTGGGCCGTCAAAAGCGTAATGCTTTGGCGCACTATTATAATTTTTGCAGACTCGCGGATGACACCGTGGATGAACCGAACCCAAACGCTCAACAAACTCTTAAAGATTTAGCCGCAGAAGTGGAATACATCTACTTGGGCGCCCCAAAAACGCAATGGGGCGAAGATTTGGTAGAAGACGTGCGCACTTTTTCAATAGACAAAAACCGATTCTTGCTATTATTGGAAGGGATGCAAGCGGACCTGGATCAAAGAAAATATCCAACATTTGAATCTTTACAATGGTATTTATACCGCGTAGCCGTCATTGTGGGCAAAGCTACGTTGGATATCCTTAATGTGCGTGGAGAAAAAGCGGATGAATTGGCTCAATCACTGGGAACGGCCGTACAACTGACCAATATTGTGCGTGACGTGCATGAAGATGCCAAATTAGGGCGCGTTTATCTGCCTTGCGCGCTTAGCGCCCAAGATATTTTGGAACACAAAAAACCGGCATTGGTACAAGAAACGTGCCAACAACTTACCCAATTAGCTCAAGAACAGTACACGCGTGCTTTCCAATTGATGGATGACTTTTGGCCGGTTACGATGATCCCGTGCCGAGTGATGGGATATGTTTATCAAAAAAATCTTGCTAAAATAGAAGAACAGGGTTTTAAAAGCGAAACTTCAGTTAAATTAACGAAATTTGAAAAAATGCAAATGGTGGCTTATGCGCTCATCAAAACACTTTTCTAGAAATAGTTGGTTGTTCTTGCTTCTGCTTGCGGCGCCGTTGTGGGCTCAAAAAACGGGCAGCCAAACTTTGTCCGCCTGTTTGGAGCAAGGCAAAACACAATATGGGCAGGCGCAATATACACAAGCTGCCGCCACCTTTAAAAAATGCCTGGCTTTGGACGGAAATAATTTGGAAGCGCATCTTTCGCTGGCCGGGGTTATGCTTACGCAAGAAAACTTGCCGGAAGCAAAAAATCATTTTGAAATTGCCCTTAAGCATATGAAACGCACCAGCCCTTACTGGTCATATACATACTCTATGTTAGGGGATATTGCCTTGAAACAACGGGTTTCAAAAGAAGCCCTAAATATGTATCAAAAATCTTTGCAGTATAACCCTGCCAATGTAAATTCTTTAATTGGAAAAGGGGTTGTGCTGGAAATGCAAGGCAATACACAGGGTGCGGCGGAAGCGTATGAATCGGCCTTAGCGGTCGAGCCGCTCAATATCATTGCCCGCCAACGCCTAATTAATTTGGAACCGGAATATTTAACCGATGAGGAAATGCTCACCGCCCTCAAACAGCGTGGCGCTGTCAATTTAGAAACAACGGAACTTTCGGAAAAAAACCGGGAATTGTTTACAAAAATTCATACAGCCGAGCAACGCATGGGAGTGGATTATTTAAAGAACAAATATGGTCCCAATGCCAAAGAGTTGATTGTAACACTTAATAAGGACACGGATTTCGCGCGCGAAATGCTTACACTTAACGGATATAATACGTTACAAAAAAGTATGGGGCAGGATGCTGTGGCCGTGTTTCGCAAATTAAATGTACCGTTGCAAGATATTTTTCAATTACGTGATAAACAAGGCAAACCCCTCTTTACTGAAGAGAGCACGTTAACCGAAGAAGGTTTTACGGTATATACCCACGCATTACAAGGCAAAAAGGAATATCTGCTTCCCAGTCAGCGGGTTCCCCTTACGCAAGATGAAATCAAACAATCCAACCAACGGGCCAAAGTATTGACGCAAAAGGGATATGCAGAAATTTCCCGTGCGGAATTAAAAATGTTGGAAACAGAAACTTTGTGCTCGGAAGACACATTGAAAAAGCAACTGGGTGTTTATTACTTGCCTATAGGCAAAAAGCAATACCGTTATTTTGTACATGCCAAAGAAGAAAAAGGAATAAAAGGCGTTGCTTATTATTACGTAATGGTATCACGTCACAAACGCAACCCGAAAGTACAAGTACCGAAAAACGAAATGGTGGAATATCACAAATATTTTGGTTATACCATTTGTTTGAGCGACGGCAATCTCGCTCTTACGGAAGAAGAAAAATAATCTGAAAAATACCCGAACGTAAATTTTTAGTACAAGAAAGGCCGGTAAAAATTTTACCGGCCTATCATTTTGAGAAAATCTTGCTCTGTAATGACAGGAATGCCCAGTTCTTGGGCTTTGCGCAGTTTGGAGCCGGCGTTTTCACCGGCTACCACAAAAGATGTTTTTTTAGAAACACTTCCGCTGGCGTAACCGCCATATTGCTTGGCCAGCTGTTCGGCTTCGGTACGTTTTAGGGCAGTCAATTCCCCGGTAAACACAATGGTTTTCCCTTCTAACACTTTGCCGGACAGTTCCTTTTTAGGTTGCGTAAAATTGAGCCCTTCTTGGCGCAATAATTCTAATTGTTCGCAAACTTTAGGATCACGGAAAAAATCATAGACACTTTGCGATACGGTTTCGCCAATTTCGCGAATGGATTGCAATTCTTCCAAACCGGCATTTTTAAGTGCATCTAACGTGTGGAAGTGATCGGCTAAAATTTCAGCGGTTTTCTCACCTACAAAACCAATCCCCAGCGCAAACAACAATTTAGAAAGCGGCTTGTGTTTGCTTGCTTCGATAGAATCCAATAAATTTTGAGCCCGTTTGTCTTTAAAATTTTCTAAATTGAGTACGTGAAAAAAAGTTAATTTGTACAGATCGGCAAAATCCGTCACAAATTTTCTCTCTAACAATTGGTCCATAATTACGTCGCCCAGACCGTCGATATCCATCGCATCACGCGAAGCAAAATGCAACAAGCGCGCCCGCAGTTGTGCCGGGCAAGCGGGGTTGACGCAGTAATATCCTACTTCTTCCGCTTCCTTATACACTTTCCCACCACAAACGGGACATGTGGTGGGGGGAAGAATATCTTGCGTTCCTTTTTGTTCCACCACTTTTACAATTTTTGGGATAACTTCCCCGGCGCGTTCCACAATGACGCTATCTCCAATACGCACGCCTAATCTTTTGATTTCATCAAAATTATGCAGCGTAGCATTGGAAATAGTAACCCCACCTACGGTTACAGGTTCTAATTCAGCCACCGGCGTAATAATGCCGGAGCGGCCTACGGAAAAAATAACATTATTAAGCCGCGTAGTGGCTTGCGGAGCGGGATATTTAAAGGCAATGGCCCAACGTGGGCTTTTTGCCGTTACCCCTAAAATTTGCTGCTCCTGAAATGCGTTTACTTTTACAACCAGGCCGTCCACATCAAAGGGAAGTTGATGGCGGGAGGCATTGAATTTGTTATAAAACGAAATAATATCTTCAATATGGGTTGTTTTAGTACGCACCGGTCCCACGTTAAAGCCCCATTGTTTGCATAAATCAATAAATTCGCTAAAAGAAGCGGCCGGGATATCGCCTACTCCAAAGGAGTGTGCAAAAAATTTGAGCGGCCTGGCCGCAACGATATCTGTATTTTTATGACGTAAAAATCCGGCGGCGGCATTGCGGGTGTTGGCGAAGGTGTTTTCGTTTTTTTCTTGTTGTAGTTTATTGAGCGCCTCTAAGTCCTTTTTTTCTATATATACTTCACCGCGCACTTCCAGTAGCCCTTGCGGGATGCGTCCGCTCAGCGTATGCGGAATAGAGGAAATAGTGCGTACGTTGGCGGTAATGTCTTCGCCTACTTTACCGTCTCCCCGGCTGGCTGCGCGGATGAGCTGCCCGTCCTGATAAGTCAGTGAACAGGAAACCCCATCAATTTTGGCTTCCAATACCATCTCAAAATCATGGCGTTGCAAAGTTTTGGCCGTACGTTCGTGCCAGGCGCGGATATCATCGGCATTATAGGAGTTATCCAATGACATCATGGGCACAGCGTGGACTACTTCGCTAAACGTGCTGCTGGCTTTGCCGCCTACACGTTGTGTGGGTGAGTTTTTAGTGCGAAACTGCGGATAGGCGTCTTCTAAATCTTTAAGCTTTTTGTAAAGCTCGTCATACTGTGTATCCGACAAGACGGGGTTGTCCAAATTGTAATATAAATTGTTGTGGTAATTGATTAACTTTTTAAGTTGTTCAATTTCGTCTTTCGGGTTCATAAAGACCCCTATTTTTTGCGTTCTTTTTTAAGTTGGTCCAAAAGCCCGTTAATGAACTTGCTGGAATTTTCTGTAGAGAATTTTTTAGCAAGTTCAATGGCTTCATCGATGATAGCGGGGATGGGGGTTTTATCCGGGCTGAAAAGCATTTCGTAAGTGGCCATGCGTAAAATAGAGCGGTCTACCGCGGACATACGTGCAATGGTCCAGTTCTTGGCATAAGCGGAAACAAGCTTATCGATTTCTGTCAAGTGATTGGCCGTACCATGGACCAAATCTTCGCAAAAAGGGAAGCATTCGGCAAGTTCACCCTTAAATTGGGTCATATATTTGGCGGTCACTTCAGGTGCCAGGTTGGCACTGTCAGCATAATACAAAGATTGCAAGGCACATTCTCGCGCTTGTCGGCGGTTGCTCATAAAAGCCCCCTTAAAATTGGAAAAGAAGTTACTTTTATTCTAGCAAATTTTGTACACCCGTGCACGAGGAGCATAAACTAACTAATTTTTGTACTTTGCAAAAGGAATGTATTGTGTTACGCTACAAATACTTATATAACACAGGAGGAAATATATGATTCAAAAAGTAATTGTGTTTTTGAGTTTCACGGCTATAGCTCTTGCGTTAGCCGTTGGTGTTCAGGCGCAAACTGTCCGCGGGGAAGGTAAGTATATTTCCAACACGCTGGCGCAATTAGCCCCGTTTAAATCGGTAGAAGTGCGTGGTGATGTGCGAGTAGATATATGGCAGCGGGATGTGCAACGTGTTTCCATCCACGGCAAAAGTAATTTAGTAGAACTGGCAGACATCCGTGTAGAGGGGGACACCTTGGTTATAGATTTCAAACGACCGATTCGGGTAAGAGGAGAGCATGCTCTGCACGTGGATATTGAAACCAATCAGTTGGAAGCGGTAACGGTTCGTGCCCATGGACGGGTGCATGTGCGGGATGGATTCAAAGTTCCCATGTTTATTGTATTAGCAACAGACCAAGCGTATATAACCGGTAACTGGATGAAAATTGATATGTTGCGCATCCAAGCCAACCACAAAGCGGAAATTGATTTTGAAAATATACAGGCGAACAAGTTGGAATTAGCCCTGTTTGATAAAGCCCAAGTGGAACTGTCGGGTTTTGCCGAGCAAGCCAAACTGATCAATTACGGAAGCGAAGACCTGGAAGCAGCGAACTTGCGTGTAAACCAAGCACATGTGCAGCTTAACGGTTCGGGTGACGGCGACATATTTGCTACTCAAACATTACAGGCCGAGGCGTTTGGTCGAGGGAAAATTATATATCACGGTCGCCCTGTTTTAACAAAAGGAGGAAATGTCAAACAGATACGGCCTGCTTTTAAAGACTAAACTAATACAAAAAGCCCCCGCAAAGGGGGCTTAATCTTGTTATAATAACAATATGAAGAAATTATTATTACTGATTGCCGCACTTATTTTGTTGGGCGTGCTTCTTGTTGTGTATATCCCATTTACGCCCACCGCGCCCGCGCAAACACAGGGCGCCCAAGACACAACTGCATTAGGGGCAGACCGCGATGCGCATGGATGTATTGCATCAGCGGGTTATACTTATAGCGTTGTGCGCCAAGCTTGTATCCGCGTGTGGGAAGATGCTATCGCGTTGGCTCCTACCGTAACGCTGGGTGACCCGGCCTTGCCGGCATATGTAATCCGCTCTTCCGATTGGCAACACGCCGAAATTTTCCTGCCGGAGCAAGAAGACAGCGTGGTGCTGACTTTGCAAACTACGCCCAATGACCCGGCGTGGGAGGATCCGTACGGGAACTGGAAACTTACATATGACAAAATCCAGGGTTGGAAGTTGGCCCAAGACGGGGAAGTAATCTACACAGCCGGGCCGGAAAAAATCTAGCCCCTACATTGACACGTGTATTGTGAAATTGCTATAATAAAATTGTCCCAAAAAGGGGCAATTTTTTTCGCAGAATAATTAAATGGCAAGATTCGATAGAAAAAGAGAATATAAAAAAGATCTCTACCCTAGAAACCATAACATCCGCGCTACGGAAGTACGCGTGATTGACTCTGACGGTTCCATGATCGGTGTAATGCCGGTGGCGCAGGCCGTCAGCTTGGCTAAAGAGCAGGACCTGGATTTGGTGGAAATTTCACCTAACGCCAATCCGCCTGTTTGCAAGATTTTGGACTACAATAAGTACGTCTATGAACAGGGCAAAAAGGCCAATGAGGCGAAAAAGAAACAAGCTAAAGTGACGATGAAAGAACTGCGTATTAAATCGCACATCGCCCCCCATGATTTGGAAGTACGCATGCGCCAAATTGAAGAATTTTTACGCAAGAAAAACCAAGTACGCTTTGTGGTGGTGTTTCACGGACGTGAGAATCAACACAAAGATATTGGGATTGAAATTTTGAACAACACTGCCAAACGGATGGAAGAAATTGCTACTGTTGACGGAAGTTTACAATCCCTGGGAAACCGGATGTTTTTAACACTGATTCCCAAAAACTAGATTTTTAGGCTCTTTTTGTAGTGACTGCGTTCGGGGCGGACCGGCTCCTGCCGCAGGTAGGGTAAATAAGAGCTAATTAAAAAAGAGGTATATTCAATGCCAAAATTAAAAAACCACGCTGGCGGTAAAAAGCGTTTCCGCAAAACCGCTACGGGTAAATTCACCCACAGAAAAGCCGGCAGAAAACACTTGCTAACGCCTGTTTCTGCCTCCCGCAAGCATGATATGCGCCATGTCGGCGTAATCACGCCTGAATCGAACAAAGGCAAAATCTTAGCCAAGTATTTGCCGATGGCCAAATAAGAGGTTGAAACATGAGAATTAAATTCAGCGTTCCTAGACACGCAAGAAAGAAAAAAGTATTGAAATCTGCCAGCGGCTATTACGGGGATAAATCCCGCCGTTTACGCATGGCTACCCAGCAATTGGGTAAATCCGGCGTACACGCCTATGTAGACCGCAAAGACAAAAAAACCACCTACCGCCAAATGTGGATTACCCGCATTAACGCCGCGGTGCGTGAAGAAGGATTGTCTTACTCTAAATTCATTAACGGCTTGACCAAAGCAAACATCACGCTCAACCGCAAGATGTTAAGCGAAATGGCGATCAAGGACCCGGCTTCTTTCAAAGCCCTCGTTGACACCGCAAAAAAAGCCGCTTAAGCGTGTTTTACAGTAAGTGAAAAGGGCTCCCAAACGGGAGCCCTTTTTTGTTAAGTAAATACGGCGTTATTAAATGGAGCGCAGAGACCCCGCATTGCGTTGCATAAGGTCGTTAAGCTTTTTTTCTTGTGCTTTTAGCGCATTTGTTTGGGCTTTTTGATAGGCCTCATAAGAGGGGCTAGTTGCCATTTTGTTTTTAAGCGTGCGTTCGGTACCCCGGATGATTTCTAAGGCCTGCATCTCGGTTTCTGATCCGAACATCTTTTTGATATCATTCAAAGTTTTAGTATTATTGTTTTGCACACGTGCAAATTCCGCTTGCATGGATTTTTGATCTTGGGCCGATGCTTTTGTGTTTTTAACATCTTTGGGGGTTTCTTCCATTACAATTTGCATATACGGTTTTTGCTTACCGTAAACATGATTGTCTATGAGTTTTTGCACGTCTTTATCGGCGCGGTCGCCCAAGGGATATCCTTTAATCACGCTATTGCCTACGAATAAAACAGGCGTACCTACTTGAGTGAGATTGTGTTTCTGGAGCTGTTTCATGAGGGCTTGTTGTCCCCGTTGGGTGGAAGTGTCGTATTCAATCAATTCTACTTTGCCTTGATATTTACGGCGAAATTCTTTAGCCCACCCTTCTTTTTGTAATCGTTGGCACCAAGGGCAAGTAGGGCTCAAAAAAAGCATAACTTTCGGTAAATTGGCAGGAGCGGCAGCTTTGGTGGGTTGCGTGGAGGTGGGATTGGCACTTTGTGCGGTTGTTGACGGTTCCGGTTCTTGCTGTGTTTGAGCCTGCTCTTCTGTATTTTCTTCCGTGGAAGGGAATAATTTGTCGGCATCCAAATTATAAGGATCCCCCTTGCGGTGGGTTGCTTGTGTCAAAGCGGCTGCTACGACAGGATTGAGGTTTTTGACTTGTTCGGTCCAATAGGCCTTAATTTGTTCATCCTGCTCTTTTGAAGTGCATCCTGTGGTAAGTAGTGCAAGTACAAATACATAAAAAAATAATTTTTTCATAAGATCTCCCTTGTCACACTATAACAAATTTTTACGGCAAACCATACAATAATTTTGTTTGCGTAACGGTTTTCTGCGCCAGTTCTTCAACGGAAATATTTAAATAATCCGCGGTAAACTGAGCGATTAACGGAATGTTGGAAGGATCATTGCGGGTGCCGCGTTTTCCTTGCGGAGAAAGATAGGGGCAATCTGTTTCTAAAATAATTTTATCGGCCCCTGCTCTTTTCACTGCCTCGCGGATGTATTCATTTTTTTTATAAGTAAAACAGCCGTTAATACCAAGGAGCATCCCCATGTCAAGCGCCTTTTTGGCCTCTTCATAGCGGGCACAAAAACAATGCAACACTCCGGTATATGGGCGGGAAACTTGTTGCTTCCATTGGTTTTTTAGCAACATAAAAGTATCGTCATAAGGTGCGTAGTCTTCTGCCTGGCGGCGCACATGCAAGACCAGCGGTTTTTGTGCCTGGTCTGCCGCGGTAACCATGAGGGAAAAGAGTGCATGTTGTTCCTCTTTACTAGCTTCATCCAAGCAAGTGTAATCTAACCCTATTTCACCCACGGCCGCTACGCGCGGGTCTTGCAAGAGTTTTTGAAAAGGCGCGGCGTGCGAAGCAGTAAATTTGCGGGCATATTCCGGGTGGACCCCCAACACCGGCACAATCATAGTTGGATATTTTTGGGCTAAATCTAAAGAGGGTTGCCATTCTTCGGGCGCGCAACCGATTTCCACGCTTTTAACAATATGTGCTGCCGGTAATTTTTGTGAGATTAAAAAATCCCGGTCTGCATCAAAAGCCGGGTCCGTTAGGTGAGCATGCGAATCAATAAATTCCATGTCTATATTGTAGCTTTTTGTGAGTACAAAAAGCAGTTAAAGATAAAATTTATTTTTTGTATTTTGTTCTTTGATTACGTATAAAAACCACCAGTTGGTTCGGCAATAGTTTAGCAATTTGCGTGTGAACGTAAAAGCGAAAATTTCTATAGAACGGATGCGGGACACCCTTTTGCGTGATGCTTGCTTGCTCAGTGGAGAAGTCGTACGTGAGGGAAAACGCCCGGAAATGCTGTTTTTGCCCTTGGGAAGGGAGGAGCGCTTCTACTATATGAAAAACCAATTTGTCGGCTTGCGTGGGGTTGACAAGCTGCTCTAAATGCGCATAATCCACTTCATTTTCGCGTAAGTAGGTTTTCTGGGATTGTATCTGTTTTCCGTCTCGATAAATGTGAATAGAACGGATGAATTGATTGCGGAAAATAGTGCCGATTTGTTTGCCGTTAAAAATAAGAGGTTTTTGAGAAATTATTTGTTGATGCGCTTCTTGCAGAAGTTCATAAATTTTTTCCACCGGCACGGCAAAACCTATATTCTTGTGTAAGTGGCTTCCCACATGGACGGCTACCACCTCTCCGTTTTGGTTGAGTATCGGCCCCCCACAAGCGCCGGAGCGCGAACAAGAACGATCAATATCCAAAGAAGTGATGACCCGGTTAGGGCCCACTTCTTGTACCACGCGGTTGGCTTCCAAATGAAATTCATTATTAAAAAATCCGACGGAATACAGCGTTTCCCCCGGCGCAGGGGAATGTGTGGCTAAACGCAAAGGCGTTACCTGGCTGGCAAACGGTTCGGGCAACTCAAAGATCGCAATGTCCCACAGCCCTGCCGTATGTGAAGCGGAAATAGGCATGCGTTGGTTTGTGTGCGGGTCCAGCACGGCCGTTTGTAACAAGTAGGCATGGGGAGTGGTAACGCCCCATTTTTTTCCGTTGGAGTCTTCTATTACAAAACTGGTAACAGTTCCTTTGCGTAAATGCCGGAAAATGCGGTGGTTTTCTTGCACGGTAAATATGGCCTGGTCGAGAGGTTTTGGTAAGGCCTGTAAAGAAGAAAGTGTCGAGTGGCCGGGCTGTGTAGCCACTACCTTGCGGGTGACTTGATTGGTTAAGCTTTGCGTGAAAAGGCGGGGCTTTGGTTTTGAAATTTTTCCAAACGGGACCTTATACCATTGCGCATGAGTAGATAACACACAATAACTAAGTAAAACACAAAGAAAAAGTATCTTTTTCATAAAAATCCTTTATAAGGGGACATAATAACGAGAGTGTGGCGTATTCGGCTCTACAGATACCATTCCCGTGTATATATTATAAATGAGTAAAGAAGTTCTTTGTGCCAAAGGTTCCCGGGCAGAAAAACGGTTGCGGGAAATAACAAAAACCACAGTGTCTGCCCCTGCCAAAGGCGGTGCTAATGTTTCCAAATGTGCATAGTTAATTTCTTTCTCTGCATGGAAAGTGTTTTTGCGTAACAAGGGCTTTCCCGCAAAAAAAGTTTGTACAGCGGGGATGTATTCGTTAATGTTAATTTCGCTAATGGTTCTCCCGGCAAATACGAGTGGTTGCAGGAAAGATCCTTCTTGCCGATATGCCTGCAATAGATTGCGGATTTGTTGTACGGGGACCACAAAGCCAATTTGTTGTTTCTTGGAAGCGCCTACATGCATGCCAACTACTTCATTTTGTTCGTTGAGCAGCGGGCTTCCACAGGCGCCGGCTCGGTTCACATACGGATCAACAAACATATCAGTTATTAAGCGGAAGGGGGCGTTTTGCCGGACAAGGATATTGTCTTCAAAGTGAAAAGCATTTTCATAAAATCCCATAGAATGCAGTTTGTCTCCAATTTGAGCCGGATGTTTGGCCAGCGTAAGCGGGGTTACAAATTGTTCAATCTCTGTGGGTAATGCAAACAACAGCAAGTCGCTAGTGCCGCTTTGTGCCACAAACGGGACGGGTATCGGTTTGGATTGAGAAGGAATTTTTAAAGCAGGTTTAACGTAAGAATAGTGGGATGCTGTTATTTCCCAAAGTTGACGTTTGCCATTATGTTCTTCGACAAATACAAAAGCAGAACCTGTAATGGGGTGATCTTTGAAGCGGTGCCAACGGTCTGTTTCTACAATATGGAGCATAGAACGTTGTAAGGTCGGCGCAGTGACGTTGACCCTTTGAACATGGTGTTTTACTTGGGTTGCTAATGCAGAGACGGACTTTGGTTGCTTTGTAAAGGGATGGGTGAAGACGCGATACCATTGCGCATGCAACGGGGCAACGCTATACATCACCAGCAACAAACATAAAATAGTCCTCATATATATGTATTGTAAACAACTTGTGTATGGGAAGCTAGGGCCTTTAGACCTAATTATAAAGGGCATTTGGGCCTATCTTCCGGAAAAATAGCAAAAGAACAATAGCCAAGCTAATCAAAATTAGCACTCTAAAAAGGGGGTTGACAAAAATAAAATAATTACTTATAATTTTAGCAGGTGGGATTTGTGAGTGCTAAAATAAAAACAAATTTTAGACGAAAAATTCAACCCAAGAGAGATTAGCATCATGCGTATTTTAAAACCGGAAGTTGCTAAAGCACGAAAAGAAAAAATTTTACGGTGGGTAGTTCAACAGTATGTGGAAACCCGCCGTCCGGTCGGTTCGCAAATGATTGCGGACGGAGTATTAAAGGATGTTTCCAGCGCTACCATTCGCAATATTATGGCCGAGTTGGAACAAGAGGGTTATTTGTACCAGCCGCATACATCGGGCGGGCGTATCCCTACCGATAAGGCCTACCGCTATTATGTGGATTACTTAGCCAACGTGCAAAAGATGGCTGCCAAAGAGCGGGAACAAATTGAAAAACAATATGATGCCCGCGTGAGCGAAGTGAACAATATGCTG
This sequence comes from Elusimicrobiaceae bacterium, assembly GCA_045116875.1. Lineage (GTDB taxonomy): Bacteria > Elusimicrobiota > Elusimicrobia > Elusimicrobiales > Elusimicrobiaceae > Avelusimicrobium. The sequence goes on from JBGUMP010000027.1 coordinate 42,583, forward strand.
GTGCAAACCTCCCGCCTTTTAGCGATGCTGTCCGGTGCGGCTGGGTTTGTGTACACCGCCCAGGTGGATGATCAACGTATCCAGCGGTTGGAATTTATTCCGTTGGCACCCGGGGCCATGCTTACGGTGTTAGTTACGGAATCCGGTGCGGTGCGCCATTGGCCGGTGCGCATGGCGGAAGTAATTTCGCCCGCCAAACTGCAAGTGCTTAGCCGGTTTATTAATAATGAAATCGCTGGGCATACATTGGCAGAAGCGCGCCAAATCTTGTGGCAATATTTGGACTCCGGTCACCGTGAATTGGCCGGTGTAGCCGATGTAGCCAGCCAAGTGCTTAAGGATATGGAGCGCCCTCAAACCGGTGGCGATGAACTGTACGTAGAAGGAATTGGGCGCTTGTTGGAAAACACAACCGAAGATGATTATGAGGATTTAAAACAAATGATGCGTGTAGTGGAAGAGCGGGATCGGTTCTCCTCCCTGTTAAATGAAAAACTTGCCGAACTGGACAAAAATGACAAACGCATTAGTGTGTCTATCGGTAGTGAAAACCCTATCAAGGAACTCAAAAATTTAAGTATTGTTTCTACGGCTTGCCGCGTGGGAGATAAAACAGTGGGGATGCTGGGGATTATCGGCCCGAAACATATGGAATATACGCGTGTGATGTCCCTGGTGAATTATATTGGCAGTTTATTAGAGGCCTCCATGAACCACTGGAATGCTTTGCCTTTGGATGATGAGGAAGATTTATGAGTAAACACAATAAAAAACATCAAGACGGTTACGAGGAACTTGCGGAGGAACAGTTGGCGCAAGAACAAGCCGAAAACCCGGCGTGTGAAGAACCAACCTCGGTTGAAAAATCAGAACCCGATTACCGCGAACAGTACATCCGTCTGTATGCAGAATTTGAAAACTACCGTAGACGTACCGAACGGGAAAAAGCGGCCTTGATTGCATATGGCAAAAAAGATTTTGCCCAGAAAATGCTTCCTATGTATGAAGTGCTACTTCGCCAGCAACAGCAAATGCAATCCGGCAAGGCAGATACGAAAACCTTGCAAGATGGGATGCGCATGATTTTAACGGAACTGGACAAAGCGTTCCGTGCGGAAGGTATCACAAAGATGGAGGTAAAAGGAAAACCTTATAATCCCGATACGCAGGAAGTGGTTGCAATGATTCCTGCTGATGAAAAAAACGACGGCCTTGTCATAGATGAAGTAAAAATGGGCTTTATGATGCAAGACCAAGTATTGCGCCCGGCCAGTGTAGTTGTTGGCCAAGCAAAAGAAGAAAAATAATTTAAAAATTTCAACAAGAAAGGAGACGTATTATGGCTAAAATTATTGGTATTGACTTAGGAACTTCTAACACAGCTGCGGCTGTGATGGAAGGCGGCAGAGGAACTATCATTCCTTCTGCGGAAGGTAGCTCTATCGGCGGAAAAGCATTTCCGTCTTATGTGGCGTTTACCAAAGACGGACAACGCCTTGTGGGTGAACCGGCCCGCCGCCAGGCAATCGCCAACCCTGAAGGCACTGTAACCGCCTTCAAACGCAAAATGGGGGAAAATTATAAATTTAATTTGCGCGGACAAGAATTTACGCCCCAACAATTATCCGCCTTTGTGCTTCAAAAAGTAAAAAAAGATGCGGAAGCTTTTTTGGGTGAACCCGTAGAAAAAGCCGTCATCACCGTGCCTGCTTATTTTAACGATAACCAACGTCAGGCCACCAAAGACGCGGGCCGCATTGCAGGGCTTGATGTGGTGCGTTTGGTAAACGAACCTACCGCCGCGGCCTTGGCTTTCGGTATCGATAAAACGGGCAAAGAACAAAAAATTATGGTCTTTGACCTCGGGGGCGGAACGCTCGATGTAACCATCATGGAGATGGGCAAAGAAGGAACGTTTGAGGTATTGGCCACATCCGGGGATACCCAACTGGGCGGTACGGATATGGATAACGCCATCATTAAATGGATGACTGATGATTTCCGCAAACAAACCGGTATTGATTTGGCCAACGATAAACAAGCGGCCCAACGTTTGAAAGATGCTGCTGAAAAAGCCAAAATTGAACTTTCCACCACCATGGAAACAGATATCAACTTGCCGTATATCACAGCTGGGGCTGACGGTGCAAAACACTTGGAAATGACCCTTTCCCGCGCCAAACTGGAAAACTTGGTGGATGATATCGTAAAACGCTGCGGCAAATCCGTCAATCAAGCGTTAAGTGACGCCGGTTTAACTACCAGCCAAATTGACCGGATTATTTTGGTCGGTGGGCCGACCCGTATGCCGATTGTGCAAAAATATGTGGAAGACTTAGTCGGTAAAAAAATCGAACGTGGTATTGACCCAATGGAATGCGTGGCCATTGGTGCAAGCGTACAAGCCGGTATTTTAACGGGAGAAGTAAAGGACGTTTTGTTGTTGGACGTAACACCTCTTTCGTTGGGCTTGGAAACTTTGGGCGGTGTTTGCACTCCTATGATCCCGCGCAATACCACCATTCCTACGCGCCATACACAAGTGTTCTCTACTGCGTCGGATAATCAACTTGCGGTCACCATCAATGTGTTGCAAGGGGAACGCCCTATGGCGAAGGACAATGTGCCGTTGGGTAAGTTTGACTTGGATGGTATCCCGCCAGCTCCGCGTGGCATTCCGCAAATTGAAGTTACATTTGATATCGATGCGAACGGTATCTTAAATGTAACGGCTAAAGATAAAGCCACCAACAAAGAACAGCACATTACCATTACCTCTTCGCATAAATTAAGTGATGCGGAAGTAGATAAATACGTAAAAGAAGCTGAAAAGTTTGCGGAAGAAGATAAGAAACAAAAAGAACTTATCGAAGCTAAAAACCAAGGCGACAGCGTCGTCTTCCAGACCGAAAAAGCCATGAAAGATTATGGCGATAAAGTCAGCCAAGAAGAACGCGGCAAAATTGAGCAAGCTTTGGGCGACCTCAAAGAAGCTCTTAAAGGGGACGATGCCGCTAAGATTAAATCCGCTACGGATGGTGCTTTGCAAGCCAGCCAAAAATTAGGGGAAGCTATGTACAAGGCACAACAAGGCGCGGCGGCCGGGGCCCAAGCAGCCGGTGCACAACCGGGTGCCGAACAAGCCCAAGCCGGTTCCACAGGCGCTAAAGATGATGTAGTGGAAGCCGAAGTGGTAGATAAATAAACTTCGTAATTTCCGTCTCAAAAAACACCCGGTTAAACGCCGGGTGTTTTTAGTTTTCAGGAAAAACTGTTTTATCCTTTCCAGAAAAGATATAATAAATTATCTTATTTGGGAGGTATTGTATGAGAGATGTAACCCCTGTTAAAATAAGTGGGTTTTTGATTGTGGCCCCCATATTGCTGATTTTTTTAGCAATGGTGGCTTTTAGTTCTTATTTTACGGTTTCTGCCGGTACGGTGGCTGTAAAATTGCGCTTTGGTAAATTGGTGGGCGCTTACGGAGAAGGCATCCACTTTAAAATGCCGTTTGTGGATAGCGTAGAGAAATTCTCCGTACGTATTAAAAAAGATTCTTTTAATACAGAAGCTTTTTCAAAAGACTTGCAGACCGTCGGTCTTACTTTGGCGGTCAACCACCGTATTTTGCCTAACACGGTAGAATCTATCTACCGCAACTTAGGGCCGGAATATACCAACACCATTTTAAAACCCATGGTGGAAGAATGGACAAAGGCCGTCATTGCTAAATACTCGGCGGACAGTTTAATTTCCAACCGTGTGGAAGTGGCCAAGGAACTCAACGAAATTTTGAAAGAAAAAATGGCAGAAAAAGAAGTTATTGTTTCCGACATTGCCATTACTAACTTTGAATTTTCCAAGCAATTTTTAAAAGCTGTAGAAGAAAAACAAATTGCCGAACAAGAAGCCAAACGGGCCACCAACTTGGTAGAAAAAGTAAAGAAAGAAGCCGAACAAAAAATCTTGCAAGCGGAAGCGGAGGCTAAATCGTTACGTTTGCAACGTGAAGTAGTTTCGGATAATTTGATTAAACTGCGCCAAGTAGAAGCCCAATTAAAAGCTATCGACAAGTGGGATGGACGCATGCCGACGTATATGGCCGGCAACGAAATGCCGTTTGTCATGGTCAAGTAATCGCTTAAAAAGTATAATAAAAGGGAAGTGCAAGGGCGCTTCCCTTTTTCTTTGGAGTGATTATGAAAACATTTCTCAAAGTTTTTTTTGGATTATTGCTTACTGTGGGTTTATTTGTTTTTGCTTTTTACCGCACCCCGCAAGAGCGTGCTTTTACCAAGAATTTTAAATTAGCGCAAACTGGGGATGAAGCCGCGTCTTTAGCGGTGGCACATGCCTATGAAACCGGCGAAGGAACCAAGCCCAATGCCGAGCAAGCGTTGCAGTGGTATCAACAAGCGGCGGCGCGCGGTTCCGCCCAAGCCGCCTGGCAATTATTTCAAATTTACAGCCAGGGTAAACTGACACAGGCCGATCCGCAATCCGCACTCACTTATCTACAAGTAGCAGCCCAAGCTAATCACCCGCAGGCGCAATATGAATTGGGCAACCAATATTTGCATGGTCAACAAGTACCGCAACATGCAGGCCAAGCTTTCTTTTGGTATATGCAAGCGGCAGGGAATAATTATGCGCCGGCTCAGGCCAAAGTAGATGCCCTTCAAACGGAAGATGCTACTTTGTATGATAATTTAAACCGTTTTATGCAATCTTTACAGGCGGCTGCCAAAAATGATCCTCAAGCCCAATTGGAAGCGGGGCAAGCGTACCGATACGGTCTGCCTATTTTGCAAGATGATGTGGCTGCTTTTTCTTGGTTCAAACAAGCGTGGGAAAATTCGCAGGAGCAACTGTCCCAAGCGGCCTATGAATTAGGTGACCAGTACGCCAAAGGTGAAGGAGTGGAAAAGGATGAAGCAGCCGCGGCTAATTTATTTGCCAAAGCGGCTGAACTCAAAAACCCAGCGGCGCAACATCAAATGGGAACGCTTGCGTACACAGACAACCCACCCCGTTACGAAGATGCTTTTGCCTGGTTTTCCAACGCGGCCACGCAGGGGTATGCCCCCGCGCAATATATGACGGGGTTTATGCTGTTGCAAGGACAAGGCACCAAGCCGTCTATTGCGCTGGCGTTACGTTTTTTTGAACAAGCGGCCGAACAAAACGACGCTTCCGCTCAATACGTATTGGGGCAAATTTATACCAAAGGGTTGGGTGTAAAACGCAATACCGCTAAAGGCCGTGCTTGGCTGGAAAGAGCTGCCGAAAACGGTAACGCCTCTGCCCAAGCACTACTGGGGAATTACTAATTCTAACTTGGAAGATTCCTGCCAATCAGGAATGGGGCCGAAGAGGTCCGTTTTCGATAGTTGCGTCACTTCCCCGGTGGTTACATTAATTTCATACGCTACGTACGCGGTACGGATAGTAGGTGTTTGCGGGCGGCTTAATGTAATACGTAGGATGTCATTGTCTTGAAGCTGAAAAAATTCTTCCAATTTTTCCGGGTCCACAAATGGATTTTTGTGTACCGATTCGATTTTTGTCCCGTTTCGAAATAGTTCCACGTTTCTAATATATTCGTTTGGGTGCAATACTGCTACCGGAAAACCGAGGGCCTTCATCATAATGCCTGTTTGCTGTAAAGAGCCTTTTTCGGCCCCTTTAGCCATAACTTGCAAATTAGTAACCGGTACGGCAAAATTTAAGTGTGGAATAGAGCGTTGTATTTTAAAGGGTAAATTAGTAAACCAGTGATGCTGATGCAAGTAATCTTTTTCTGTGTATCCGTTAAACACGCCTACCACGTTTCCTTGTTTATCCAAAATGGGGGAGCCGCAAAATCCTTTTAAATCTTGAAATGTATTCCATTGAATCATCAAGCGAAGCGGAGCGGCAAATAGCACTTTTTCCCCGGTAAGCAACAGGGGTTGCTTTGCGGTAAAACCGGGGATGGTTACAGTGTCTCCTGCGGAGATTTGTGTTTGAGCGGGGTTTAATACCTGCACATAGGGGAGCACTTGCGGCGGAATTTCAAAAATAGACAGGTCCATCCCTTCGGGGTTCCCCGTATAAAAATTTTTAATAGGGGCAAACAGAAACGTATGCGGTTCTGTTTCAATGCGGATGTAGGGGCTGTGGCTAATATTGTTCATCACGTGTGCGGCCGTAACGCCCCAAATTTTGCCATTAAGTTTGATGGCAAAAGCAGAGGCCGTGTCGCGGGAAAAACTATCAGTCATTTGCACTTGAAATGTAGTAGGGCGCGGATGGCCTTGTTTGGGGGTAACAATGGAAGGCGTCACATGGCGTGAAATTTGTAACAAACGCTGAGCTAAAGCCGCATATGTTTGTTGGGATAGACGTGCAACGTTAGACCGCGGCAGTAAACGCCCCGCGCGGATTCGTTCAACAGCCGGGCCTAATTTAAGTTGTGCATGGGCAGAAACAAGTAAATTAAGAGCAACTAATAAAAGAAAGAATTTTTTCATAGGTTTTTCTAAAGTTTTGTTACTTGCCCGGTAGAGACATTTACATCGTAACTTTTGGAAAGAGGGAACGGCTCCCCGGGATTGGTATAATTAACAATTACACGCAATACATCATTTTCTTCCAACTTGAAAAATTGTTCTAAACGCCCGGGATCAACCAGCGGATTATATTGAACGGAAGCTACCTTTTCCCCATGGCGAAACAATTCAACGGATTTGATAGATTCGGTAGGGTGAAGCATAGCAACCGGATGACCCAGAGCGTACATCATTGTCCCTGTTTTTAAACCGGCGTCGGCTTCTGCCATTTCCACCATTTCGTTTAGCGCCTGGACCGGAACCGCTATATGAAAGGCAGGCATGTTTGCAGATACTTGTGCGGGCAAATCATTCAACCATTTTAAACTGGGCAATATTTCTTTGTTTACAAAGCCGATGTATATGGCTTGTACTTTGTTATTTTTTCCTAAAAAGGGGGAACCGCAAAAACCGCGTAACCCTTGCGTGACCGTTTTTTGGAGGAGTAATTTGGTAGGGGTGGCAATCAGGACCCTTTCTTGAGGAACAAAAAGGGCTGTGCCGTTAGCAAAGCCGGGGATGCTTAAGTATTCCCCCGTTATGGGTGCCCGCGCGGACGGTTTTAATACTGTTACATAGGGCAGAATGTCTTGCGGCAGTTCAAAAATCGCCAAATTCAGCCCGTTGCTGTTGGGGTTACCTATAAAAAATTTTTTGATGGGGGCAATTACTGTTTGTGAGCCGTTTTCCACTTTTACGTAAGGTGCTTTGCGGATGCTTTTCATTACATGCCCGGCGGTCACACCAAATGTTTTGCCGTGTAACTCAATGGCAAAAGCGGAGGCGGTTTCGGCATCCAAATCATTAAAGCGTTGTATTTGAAAGGTAAACGGGAGCGGGTGTCCACGTGTTGGTTTTTGGGTAGCCCCCGGGGTTGTTAATTTTACGATGCGTAGAAGCTTGCGCTCAAACCGCTGGTGTGCTAATTGGGATATGCGCGGTACACGGTTGGGGCGAATTTGCCTAAAGGGAGGGCGTTTAATTCCGCCCGCGTTTAGCAGCAGGAACAAATTACTAAAGAATATAATTAGTAGAAATTTCTTCATAATTATCTAACTAATTTCTTTGTTTCGCCGGTGGATACGTTTACATCGTATGTATGGGTGGTGCCTCGAATGTAAGCCCCGGACGGCATGCGGTGTATGGTAATGCGCAAAACGTCGCCATCTCGTAAGTCAAAAAAATCTTCCAGCCGTTCAAAGTTCATGAACGGATGAGCATATATAGTGCGTTTTTGGCGGTCGTTACGAATTTGTATAATGTCAAAAATTCGTTCGTCTGTTTTCATTGTTAATACCGGTTTGCCCAGTACTTTTAACGCAATGCCGGCGGTTTGTTGCGGAGCCGTTTTTTCTTGAATCAGTCGCAACACGTTTTGAATGGGAGAAACTGCGTGCAAGGGTTTATGTAACGAGACGCCGCTTTCACGCAGTAAAGAATTCCACTCGACACTTCGAAGGAACTGAACGGGATAAAGGCCTATGCGTACCCCCACTACTTGATTGTCCACCAGTACCGGTGATCCACAAGATCCGTCTATATTTTGCATCGCTTGGTCTTGAAGCAAAATGCGATGTGGACCCGCAAATAAAACTTTTGCTCCCGATAAATAGAGGGGGGCCTCGTTTGCAAAACTTGGAGATTGTGTAGCGGTCCCCATATCAGGAAGTCCTTGTGCGGGATTTAACACTTTAATGTAGGGGAGGATTTCATCCGGTACTTTGAAAATAGCCACATCACTGCCTTGTATATTCCCAATTTTATAAGAGGGAATTTGCGCAACAATCGTTTTGTCGTCCAGTTTTAGTTTTGCATACGGGTTGTAGCGAATTTTTTGCATCACGTGCCCGGCGGCAACGCCCCACACCTGCCCATCTACCCACAGAGCAAAAGCAGAAGCCGTATGACGGCTATCCTCCGATTTTTGTATTTCAAATACTGCATGTTTGAACTTATCCGGGAAGGTATAGGAAATATTTTTTTGCACGGGTAACGCCGCGGCGCGTGCAAAAGAACGCAACCGTGCCCGTGCGGCCGCATTGCTCTTTTTAGAATAGGCGGATACAATATTGGCTGAGGGAACAATAAATGGTGGTGTTGCGTTGGACAAGCTAACCGGAATCGGCCCGCTGCTTTCTGTGCGGAAAGAGCGTGCTATAGCTTGGGTTAGCCTCGCACGGGTCGCAGCAGTATTGGCCCGTTTAAGGGCCCGGTTAATTGCTTGTTCAATGTTAGTCGCTTTAAACTTGAATGGCGGTTGTGCGTAAAGAGGTATAACTACCAAACATAAGAGAAGCGGTAAAAGTTTTCTATAGTGCATTACATACACTATATTGTTTTTTGCCCTGTTGGCACAAGGGCTAAAGGGCCCAGACAAACTGAGAAAAAGGACCTATATTATAAGCGCTTATAATTGCGGATACAGCGGAAATTGGGCCAAAAATTCCTTCACTTGCCGGGCAATACCCGCTAAATAGGGCTCATCCTCGTGGTGGGTGAGCGCGTCGTCAATAAAGGCGGCTACTTGCGCCATGTCTTTTTCCTTCATTCCGCGCGTGGTAATAGCCGGTGTGCCGATGCGTAGCCCGCTAGTGACAAACGGCTTTTCCGGGTCAAAAGGGATGGTGTTTTTGTTGGCGGTGATGCCGGCTTTGTCTAGCGCGGCCTCGGCCACTTTGCCCGTCATTTTTTTGTTGCGCAAATCGACACACATTACGTGGCAATCCGTGCCGCCCGCTACCAAACGGTAGCCACGCGCTTGTAGGGCTTGGGCCAACGCTTGGGCGTTTAGTTTAATTTGATGTTGATAAACCTTAAATTCGGGTTTTAACGCTTCGCCAAAACAGACCGCTTTGCCGGCAATTACGTGCATCAAAGGGCCGCCCTGCGCGCCGGGAAATACGGCTGAGTTAATGGCTTTGGCTAAACCTTCTTTGCACAAAATAAGCCCGCCGCGCGGGCCGCGGAGAGTTTTGTGCGTAGTAGTGGTTACTACATCGGCATACGGTACGGGGCTGGGATATTCGCCTGCTGCCACAAGCCCGGCGTAGTGTGCAATATCGCACGCTAAATACGCGCCGCACGAGTCGGCAATTTCACGCAGTTTTTTCCAGTCAAAAATGCGGGAATAGTTGGAAGCTCCCGCCAAGATAAGTTTGGGTTTGTGTTCCAAGGCCAGTTTGGCGGCTTCTTCATAATCAATTTCTTCGGTATCCGGGCGGACGTTCATGGCAATAATGTTATACAGTTTGCCGGAAAAATTTAGCGGGTGCCCGTGGGTTAAATGCCCCCCGTGGGAAAGATTAAGCCCCAGCACGGTGTCCCCGGGTTTTAACAGGGCAAAGTAAACCGCCATATTGGCTTGTGCGCCGGAGTGTGGTTGCACATTGGCGTGTTCGGCCCCAAAGAGTTTTTTGGCGCGTTCAATGGCTAAGGTTTCCACCTGGTCCACAAATTCACACCCGCCGTAGTAGCGCTTGCCAGGGTAACCCTCAGCATATTTATTGGTTAAAATGGAGCCCTGGGCTTGCATGACAGCTAAAGAGGTAAAATTCTCGGAGGCAATCAGTTCCAGTTTTTCACGTTGGCGGGATAACTCCTTAGCAACGGCGCTGTAAACTTCCGGGTCGGTTTGTTGTAAGTTTGGATACATATTAAAATCCTCCAAAAAATTATTTAAAAATCTGTGGTTATTTAATATAATTTACTAAATAGAAGTATCAAAAATCTAGTACGAGGTGAAATCGAAAATGGCAAAACTAACAAAGAAAGACTTTCTCAAGAACACTATCAAACACATTGATATGAAAAAATACAATGTGGTCCCTATGGTAGAAGCATTTGAGAATATGGCCTATGCCTCCCGCGAAGTGGCCCGGGCAAGCAAAATCTACAACATGATGCTAAACGACAAAAATTGTTCCGTTATTTTGTGTATTGCGGGTTCTTTGATTTCTGCCGGGATGAAAAAAATCATTGTGGATATGATTCAAAACCACATGGTAGATGCAATTGTATCCAACGGCGCCAACATTGTGGACCAAGACTTTTTTGAAGCACTTGGTTTTAAACATTACATTGGCACTCCGTACAACCAAGACGATAACTTACTGCGCGACTTGCACATTGACCGCATCTATGATACCTACATTGATGAAGACCAACTTAAAGTGTGCGATGAAACCATCTATAAAATTTGCAACGCCTTAGAACCGCGCCCTTATTCTTCCCGCGAATTTATTTGGGAAATGGGTAAATGGTTAGAGAAAAAAGGCAAAGGCAAAGATTCTGTTGTCTACAATGCCTACAAATACGGCGTGCCGATATTTGTCCCTGCATTTAGCGACTGCTCTGCCGGCTTTGGTTTTGTAATGCACCAAGCGGAAAACCCTGCAGCCCACATTTCTATTGATAGTGCCAAGGATTTCTTGGAACTTACAAAAATTAAAATGAAAGCCAAAGAAACGGGGCTTATGATGTGGTCCGGCGGCGTGCCGAAAAACTTTGCGCAAGATACCGTAGTAGCGGCCGAAGCGTTGGGGGCGGAAATTCCCATGCACAAATATGCCGTGCAAATTACCGTAGCCGACGTACGTGACGGAGCTTTGTCCGGCTCTACGTTAAAGGAAGCTTCCAGCTGGGGTAAAGTATCTACCGCGCTTGAGCAAATGGTATATGGTGAATGCACCACGCTCATCCCGCTTATTATTGGATACGGTTACCACAAAGGTGCTTGGAAAAAACGCAAAGCCACCAACTACGTTAAATTCTTACAAGAAGAAGATGCCAAGGCCGCAAAAGCCAAAGCTAAAAAACACAAATAATGTAGTTCATGCGTTTTAAAACTGCGCTTGTTAGTTTGATAGTACTGCTCTGCCCGTGTGCTTTATGCTACGGGCAGTTGCGTTTTGCAAGCGTAGGAGGGGAAAAAGGATATTCTGCCATGCGCGCAAGCTATGTGGCGGATTTGGACAATGGCTGGATATTGGTTCCTCAATATGGTTACTACCGCATGAGTGATAAAGAAATTGATGAGGCGGGGTCCACTTCCCGTTATGAATTACAAGTCCGTTATGAATTAAACGACGCGTGGGAGGCCTTGGTAGAAGTAGGGTTGCAACCGCAAGCGGTAGGATATGAATCGGCCCTGTATCAGGCGGGGTTTCGTTGGCGGCCATTCCATTATTTCAAAGGCCTTAAAAACCCTGTATTATTAGCTAAATTTGGACAGGAGCGCTACCGTACGTATGTCAATTCCCAAGGCAACGATTTGCCGTACGGCGTTTTTCGGCAGGTGGGTACGCGGGCCCACTTGGAGGCGGATGTCGACGTAAAACGGGTGCATTTGCAAGGAACCTGGCAGAAAGTGATAAAATATAGTAGCCGGGTACCGCAAGACGTTACCTTTAGCTGGGCAGATGTCCCGTATATGACCGCTGTTATTCAGGGCTTCCTAAAAGATGCTTACGCCGTGCGCATTAGCTATCCTTCCCGGTATGTAACGCCGTATGCGTCGTTGGTGCGGTATCATTACGATCAGCGCCGTACGGTGGCTAGCGCGGTGAGTGCCGGGCTGCATGTGCGGTTGTGGGACGTGGAAGTTTCCGGCGGTATAGAAGTATTTGAGCCCCGCCGGGAAGAAAACCGTAAAACTTTTTTCTCACTTTCTATGGAAGTGCCGCTGTAAGGAGTAATTATGAATGTGCCGCAAGTTCACTGTAATGTTAGTGAAAAAGCTTTTTCCTGGGCTATATTTCTTAATCGGTTATTGGTTGGGTTGGTCCTCTTGTATACCAGCATAGGATGTTTGTTGTTTTACCGGGAGTTTTTAGTAAACGCTGCGGCATTGGGGATTTCGGTTCCGGTTGGGTTGGCTATTGTGATTGCCGGGCTATTTTTAGCGCTTTTACTAATATTGGGTTGGGTGACCCGCTGGGTGGCAGGGCTGTCTATTCTGTGTACCGGTTTGCTGGGAATTGTGTTTTTTGCTTCCAATTTTAATAAAGTATATGTAGTGCTTTTAGTTTTGATTATTGCGGCTTTGCTTCCTGTATTGATGTTGGGGCCCGGCCGTATTAGTTTAGATTTTGCCCACGCGCGCCGCCGTGTGGAGAAGGAATTTAGAGGTTAATTATGGAAGATACCAAACAATATGTGAGCTTAGCAAATAAATATCGTCCCCAAACATTTGAAGATATGGTGGGGCAAGAGAGTATTTCCAAAACCTTACAAAATGCCTTAAAACTGGGGCGCATCGGGCATGCCTATTTATTTTACGGTCCGCGCGGCTGTGGAAAAACTACTACCGCACGTATTTTGGCAAAAGCATTAAACTGTACCGGCCACGATACAAACGGTCCAACCGCCCAACCGTGCGGGAAATGTCCGCAATGTTTAGAAATTGCACAAAGCGCAGATTTGGATGTGTTGGAGTTGGACGCTGCCAGCAATACGCAAGTTGAAAAAGTGCGCGAAGCGATCATTGATACGGTGGCTTTAGCGGCCAGCCGGGATCGTTTTAAAGTGTTTATTTTAGACGAAGTACACATGCTTTCCGCCAGTTCTTTTAATGCGCTACTTAAAACGATTGAAGAGCCCCCGGCCCATGTTGTATTTATCTTGGCTACTACGGAAAAACATAAAGTTCCTGCCACCATTGTAAGCCGTTGCCAAACGTTCCGTTTTCGCCCGCTAACGGTGGACGAAATCAGCAGCCATTTGGTGGAGCTTGCAGAGGCGGAAGGAATTGATTTGTCCACGAATGCCGCTAAAATTATTGCCAAAAATGCCGGCGGGGCTATGCGCGACGGACTTACTTTGTTGGACCGCGCAATTGCCTATTGCGGGGATCATGTGGATGAAAAAGCCGTAGGCGAGATGCTGGGCCTTACCTCTACCGAATTATTAACAGATGCGGTGGATGCTTTATGTCATAAGAACAATGAACAAATGCATCACGTGTTCCAGACGCTGCAAGCGGAAGGATTTGATGCCAATACTTTTTTGAAAGACTTAAAAAATATATTGGGAGATTTGTTTTATTTTTCATTAGGCCAGGGAAGTGAACCTTTTGAGGGAGCGGCCGCTTTAATTGAAGGGGTTTCCGCCGGCTTCTTAGCCAAATTAACGCGCAAACTCAACAAGCTGATTGATGAAGTAAAATTTTCTGACAATGCTTTGGTAAGTGCGGAAGTGGGCTTGTTTACAGTTATGGACAGCGTGCTAGACCTGGACGGGTTGGTGCGCCGGTTGGAAGCATTGGAACGGGGGGAAAGTGTCCCGCCTCCGTCGACGCCGTCTGTTCCGCCTGTTCGCAAATCTGCGGCCAAAAAAACATCTGTGCCAAAGCCGGAGCGTACGCAAGCGGTGGCTCAAAAAACCCCCTCTGTCAAGCCGGAAGCAATCCCGGTTCCCACATTGGATAAGGCCATTTCGGATCGGCAAGTTTGGGATAAAATGTTGGTGCAATTTGAAAACAGTCCCTTTGTATATGATGTGCTGATGAATTCCAGCGTTGAGTTTTCAACACCCGACACGTGGACGTTAAAGTTTGCACCCGGCAAAGAGTTTTATCAAATCCCGGCGCAAAATAAATTAGCAGAATTATCGGCAGCTGCCTCCCAAATAAGTGGGCGGACCATTTCCATACAATTAGCGACCGATGCCGTGTTGAACGAAGGGGCCAAGCAGGAATCCTCTTCCCATACGGCAAAAGAGAATAAAATTTCCGACGAGGAACCTTTTGCAAAAGGACCTTTTGCCCTGGAGGAAACAACTTCTCCTGCGGATGCGCCGGAGGAAGTAAAGAAAATTTTGGATATTTTCCCCGGGGAGCTAATGGCGTAGTATGCAACATTTAGACCGCTTAGTCCGTGCCTTGCGCAGATTGCCCGGGGTTGGTCCGCGGCAAGCGGAGCGGTTTGCGGCCTATTTTTTACGGGCCAGCCAAGGAGAAGTGGAAGAATTTATTACAGCGCTAAGTGAAATGAAATCCTCAGTAGTGCTTTGCCCACAGTGTTTTGCTTACAGTGAGGGTGGGCTGTGCTCCATTTGCCGGGATGCCGATCGGGAAAGCACCCAAATTTGTGTAGTAGAAGATCCGCAAGATATTGAAGCCATTGAAAAAACGGGCGCTTATAAAGGGCTTTATCATGTATTGCACGGGGCTATTTCCCCGATGGAAGGACGCAGTGCCGAACAAGTTAAGGTAAAAGAACTGTTGGCCCGTGTTCAGCGGGGCGCTCCATCTGTTCAGGAAGTAATTATCGCTACGGATCCGGACACTGAAGGGGAAACTACCGCCCTATATTTGGCCGATTTATTGCGCGGACAGGTGCCGCAAATCACCCGTATTGGCTATGGCGTTCCACTTGGGGGCGACATTGACTATATGGACGAAATGACTTTGGGCTATTCCCTAAAAGGAAGAACAAAACTCTAAATTTTTCTTTGCTGTTCGTAACGCTTGCTTCTTGCTCATGCATCCCGATTTTTACAAACGTCCTCTTTTATTTATTCTGCTTGCTTACATTATTGGGCTTTTCTTTTTTTACAAACCGATTCCCGGTAACAAAGATCCTTACTCTTTTCTCCCGCAAAAAGAAGTTACCTTGGTAGGGCGGGTGGAACGTTTCTATACGGCTAAACCCAAAAGTAATAACGTGATTGTAAAAGTTTTTTCCATTAATGGGGAACCGGCTTGCGGATATGTGTACGCCCGGCTGGTTGATTTCGAACCTCAATGGAAGGATGTATTGGAAATTTCAGGGCACCTTCAAAAACCTTACGGAACAGATATATTGGGCAATTTTAATTGGCAGAAATATTTGGCGTACAAACATGTTTTTACGGAAATTAAAAGTGATCACATCCGTATGGTGGAATCGGCCGCTTGGCCCTACCGGGTTTTGCGATATGTAAGAGGAGATATTTTACAAGTTTTTGCCACACATTTTGAGAAAGAATTGGCCTACGTAGCCAGCGGAATTTTGCTAGGGGAGCGCGGCGATTTATCCCCGGAACTTTTTACCGCATTTCAAGACAGCGGAGCAATCCATTTACTAGTAGCTTCCGGCGGGAACGTAGGGTTTGTTACGCTTATTACATTGGCGTTGTGCGGACTGTTTGGGTTAAATCGGCGTAAAGCTCTATGGGCGGCCTTGTTAGTGGCAGGCATCTATACCCTTATTGCCGGGGCGGATGCGCCACTGATGCGTGCATACTTTATGACGGTCTGTGCGTGTGCCGGGTACTATTTGGGGCGCAATAGCGGAGTGTTGCAGGGATTAATTCTCTCTTGTGTGATTATTTTGCTGGTGTATCCCGCGTCACTGTTTGAGACGGGTTTTCAAATGTCTTTCTTGGCCACGTTTGCGCTGATTGTTTGCCTGGCTAATTATCCCGTTCCTGCTAAATGGCCGCGAATTTTGCGTTTCTTTGCACAGATTTTCCTGGTTACGCTATCCGTTCAACTTGTGTTACTTCCTATATTTGCCAATGTTTTTTATAAAATTTCCCTAACCGGGCTTCTTGCAAATATGGTGTTAGTGCCGTTGGCTTCTGTTCTTTTAGGGCTTAGCTTTGCTTATTATATTTTTACCGTGCTTCATGTAGGGATCGTGTTGTACTATCCCATGGTTTTGTGTTTAAAACTATTTGTATGGCTGGTGCAATTCTTCGCCAAAAGTTCTTTTTCTTCCGTGGCAGTGGCGGGGTGGAGTATGTGGATGGTAGCGGCGTATTATGTGGGGTTGTTTAGCGTACTGCATTTACCCATCAAACGCTGGCGGCGCGCTTTATGCGTGATTACTCCGGTGGCGATAGGAATTTTGTTTGTGCTGCATTGTTGGAATAAAGGGCAAACGCGCATCTATCTGCTGGACGAATGGTATCAGGGGGTAGCACTTGTTCAAATGAAGCAGGGGCCTGTATTTGTGGTAGGTAACGGCCTGGCAAGCGCTAAGGTCAAAAATGCACTTTATAGGATCGGCCGCCATCGAGCAGATGCTGTATTGGTCACGAACACCAAACCGGCTAAATTTACGTATGATGAATTTGCTGACAAAATTCTCTACCCTTTTGAAAACGCATGGCCCACCGAAACAATTGAGCAATTTGGCTCTGTGCACGTGCGGGTTGTGTGGGGAATTCACACCACAAAGGAAGGACGGATATGGTACAATACGGGATATAGCGGTAGCAAGCAAGACGACGTATCATATTGCTTTTCTACCACTACAGAACCTGATTTTTGTGTAGGAGCCGGAGCCCGGTTTGTATCGTGGCAGGGACATACCGTGCAATCAGCAGTAAATCAAACAGTAGAGGTCCAGTTATGACGCAAGAGGAATTAAATCAACATATTTTCTTTCTAAAGGAGGCGATTGAGGAAGCCCGTAAAGGGATGAAAGCCGGCAAAGGCGGCCCGTTTGGGGCGGTTATTGTAAAAGACGGCAAAATCATCGCGCGCGGGTGCAATCAAGTCACTTCCACCAATGACCCTACCCGCCATGCGGAAATTGATGCCATTCGCAAAGCTTGCGCCCTATTGGGTGATTTTGAATTAAAAGATTGTATTTTGTACTCTTCTTGTGAACCTTGCCCTATGTGTTTGGGCGCTATTTATTGGGCACGGCCGAAAGCATTGTATTTTGCGGCCGACCGTGTGCGTGCTGCGGCTTCTAACTTTGACGATGAATTTATTTATAAAGAAGTTCCCCTCCCGGCTGACAAACGGAGTCTTAAAACCGTATGTATCCATGTGCCCGAACGGGATATCCCTTTTGACGAATGGGATGCCAAGACCGATAAAAAAGAATATTAATTTCCCATGCCCCAATATTTTGCCGATATCAAACCGACCGAATTTTTCCTCGTGGATGCCGAAGCGCACCATGCGTGTGCGGTTGCACGTCATAAAGAGGGGGATATTATCCGGGTGTTTGATGGCACGGGCAAACAATTTAAAGGGCGTATTGATAAAATTCAAAAAAAATTTGTGCGTGGTACTTTACTGGAGGTCTGCCCCGTTCAGCGGGTTGCTTTGGATGTAACGCTGGCTTTTGTCCCTAATTCACGCACGGGACTGGAAGAAGTATTGGATAAAGGAACACAGCTGGGGGTGAGTGCTTTTTTGCCGCTTATGTCCCAACGCAGCGAATATGATGTCCTCAAAAAATATGACGGAAAAAATGAACGTTGGCAACAAATTATGCTTTCCGCTTGCAAACAGTGCAACACCCCATTTCTTCCTCAAATTTTGCCCCCGCAATGTTTTGTAGACGCCGTGCAGGATATCCAAACCCCCGCGTTACTGGCGTATGAAGCCGAACGCGCGCATACGTTGGACTGTGGAATGAAACAACTACATTCTCCTCAAAAAATACGCGTTTATATAGGCCCAGCAGGCGGCTGGACGGAGGAGGAAGTTGCATTGGCTAATACGCACGGAATTTTGTCGGTCAGTTTAGGAGTAAATATCTTAAGGGCGGAAACCGCATGCATTGCGGCCGCGGCAAAATTACTATGAGACAACAAACACATACCTATTCATTTTACAATTTGGTAGTAGCTTTTTTGGGGGGCGTTTTGGTGACCACGCTGACAATAGGGTTAATCAAGTACAAAACGAACTCTTCCTTGCCACAGGTTGAAAAGCCGGAATGGGCTTCTTGGCCTGCGCTGGAATTAAAACCGGCTGAGGAGGAAGAGCAACTTATTTTGCCGTTTTTGAAAGGGCGCATTTCCTTGCAGAAGGCCCTGGAAGATTGGTACCGGGATAATTCGAAGGATTTGCATTCTTATGTGGATTTCTTGGGAGAAAACCCTTTGCCGCCCCTTTCTGTTAATATTGAGGAATTGTTTGAATGTGAAAAAAAGGTTGATAGTAATGGATTTGGGAGGTGTTTTAAATTTCCATATCACTTGTATCAAATAGGATGTGATCCTACAGGGTGCGCATACTTCCTTGCCAGACAACATGGAAAGAATGGAGAGGATGGAGATGGCGAATACTTTATCAATGCTGATATGGACGAGCACTTCCGTTGGTACATTAGTTGCTATTCTTTTATTAACCCCGAAGGAGCGAGAAATTTTTGTGATTATTTGAAGCGCGAATGGGGATTGAATTATGAAATTTTTCATTAAAACGTTTGGTTGCCGTGTAAACCAAGTGGAAAGCCAAGCAATTTTGGAACAATTTAAACAGGCCGGTTATACCCCGGCGGCTACGTTTGAGCAGGCTGATATTTGCCTATTAAATACGTGTACTGTTACGCATCAGGCAGACAAGGATGTAGAAAAACTAATCCGGCAAATCATTCGCCGCAATCCAACGGCCCGTTTAATTTTGACCGGATGCTACGCCGCCGCACATAAAGAACATATCCGGCAAAATTTCCCGTCGGCAGAAATTGTAGGAAAGTATGATTTGGGCCGTGTGCTTTTTAATCAAACGGATATTTGCTGGACAGTTAGCGGCCACGAAGGGCATAGCCGCGCATTTATCAAAATACAAGACGGGTGCGATAATTTTTGCTCTTACTGCATAGTACCTTATGCGCGTGCTGAAAAACGTTCCAAACCTATGGAAGAAGTGGTAAAGGAAATTGTCCAATTGGTAGAGAATGGCTTTTTGGAAGTAGTGTTAACCGGCATTAACATTGGCAATTATCTATGCCCCAAAACCGGGGCCGATTTGGCCGCGTTATGCGAACAAATTGCACTGTTACCGGGTCATTTTCGGATTCGTTTTTCTTCCATAGAGCTTCCTACGGTCAGTGAGGGAATTATTGCGTGTATGAGCCGGCATCCGGCACGGTTTTGTAATTATTTTCATTTGCCGCTACAAGCCGGATGTGACAAAATTTTGCACGATATGAACCGTCACTACACCACGCAAGATTATGCAAAACGTGTGGCCGATTTGCGCGCTAAAGTGCCGCAAATTGGAATTTTTGCAGATGTTATTGCAGGTTATCCTACCGAAACAGAAAGCGATTTTGAACGAACTTATCGGTTTATCCAATCGCAGAAGTTAGCCGGGT
>JBGUMP010000028.1:0-6246 GCA_045116875.1 Elusimicrobiaceae bacterium
CACGTTCCCAAAGTCATCCGCATAGTACATTACCACTTCTTGCGGGTTCGATGCGTGTTGTTCCATATATACTAATCCATCTTCACGATCCGGAAATTGCCCTTTCTCTAATTTCGTCTTTGTCTGTGGCATTAATGAACGCTCATTATACCGTACAGCCGTTGGATTAGACGTTGATTTAGCGGCATGCTCTGCTTTTACCTGCTTCCACGCATCGCCCAATCCCTCAAAAGGATTAAGTTGTGGTTTTCCCGGCGTGATTCCAACGTTTTGGGCTTTTATGGCTTGTTGATTCCACCATCTTGAAAAAGCTTTCTTAATGTCTTCCGCTTCCTCTTTAACACGTTGCATAGCGGAGGACTCCCCTGACATACTGGGACTTACATCAGGTTGTTGGGCTTCCGGATTTTGTAAGCTCTCTGCAGGCGTTGATTCTGCGGCCCGCTGCACTTTTTGATCCAATGGATCTGTCACTTTTGTCTCTGTGCTTGCCGGATTTGTGGCCGTGCGGGCAGACTGGCGTTGGGAACCGCTTTTTCCTTTTTTCTTACCTTTACCTTTTCCCGTGGCCTTACTCCCCTGTGTAGTGGCTTTTTTGCTCCCTTTGGCAGCAGTCTTCGCCGGGGTTTTTTTGCCTGCCGTTGGTTTCTTAGCTGGGATAGCTTTACCTGTGCCCCCGCTCCCTGCTTTAGAAGCCGATGTTTTTGTAGTTGCCTTTGTTGTCTTTGTTGTCTTTGTAACGGTTTTTGTAGCCGTTTGGGCGGTTGTTGCCCCCCTCGTACTCTTTGTTGCTGTACTGCTAGTCTTCAACAAACCGTTTACAGTGCTTGCCCCCATGCGTTTGGTTCCGCGACCTAAATTCTTCAAGGTACTCCATATTCCTTTTCCAATAGCAGGACCGGCGGCCAGTAAAGACGGCAAAGAGACAATAAGTATTGCCGTATCTGCTATTTCACCAGCTGCTCTTGTTGTTTTAAAGGTGTTATAGCGCTTGGCTTTGTCTTTAAATTTTTCGCCCCCATAACTTGGCAACGTTGCTTTCTCCCCAGATAAGGCTTGATAATATGATCCAACTACTCGATGAATATGTGTTTGAGTGCCGGCATTCACGTCCCACCAGTCGTCCATCATTGCTATTATTAATCTATATACACCGGCTTCATTTCCGCTAGGTACTATTGCCTTTGGATTGTTGGAGGCACCCGATAAAATCCCCAACACTACCGGCCAGTGGCCATCAAAGTTCATCGGAACTGTGCTGGTTATAGTCCCACCAGAATAACGCTCAGAACGCATTTTCTCTACATGGTATGGATTTTTAATATACTTGATAGCCCTTTGTATATAATCCTTTGCCACCCTTTGAGCATACCCATTTCCTTTCGCTGCTTCGCTACCAATAATGTGCCCTATTTCTTCAAATGCGTTGGTATAGGGAGGCTGCGATCCTTTTTTATTACATGTTTTCCCAAAAACTCCCGGATAAGAAGCGCATATATTTTCTGCCCGCCAGCTAAACCCTTTGTTCGTGTCATTGTACCACTTTTTGGCTTTCCGAGCCTGTTCCTGTGAACCGCTGTAAAACATTTCGGCAAGTTTCTCTACCGATAACAGATTAAATAGATTAAACTTGATTCCTTTTGGTTTTGCTGTTGTTGTAATAAACGTTTCGATTCCTTCCCAAGGTTTTTTTAAACGCAAGGAAACCAAAGCAGTAATTCCACCCATTATAACCGTAACCCCATCCGAAGTACTCCACGCCTTTTTTAAATAGTTATTGATAAGATCGGTATCTTTGTCTATGGCTGAGGAATAGTACATGTAATCCATGAGGGCTAAACCGATTAAAGCATCTACTTCTTCGGCACAATGCTGATTTTGCTTTGCAGTAATTTGAGGAATCCCCGGGGCAGTTATCCCGCCTTTTCCGCACGTTATGGTAGAGGCAGCATCCTTAAAATACTGTCTAATGACGGCCTTATCTTCATCATAATAAAACCCCCATGTACCCACCAAATTAAGCATAGCTCCGGCCTGCTCTTTGCGCGCTTTTCCTTTGCTATATAAGGACGTTGCCTTGTTTTTTACAATAGAGTGTATCCCCGCTTGAGCCATGACGATATTATGGGTACAATATTTTTCCTCCACAACGTTCATAGGACCTTTTCGTACGTTATGAATATTACAAATTTTATCCTTCGGTTTATCAGGGTTGGCATTTTCTATGGTAATGGCTATACACTTTGGAGTAATGCCCCCCAAACAACTTCCCGATTCCAACCAATATTGGGCTTTTTTAATTTCCGGAACTGAATTTTGAGCTTGTTGAACCTTTGTCTCAACGCTTTTGTCTAACTTCTTCTTTTGAGAGGTAGCATTCCCAGCAGGAGACTTCTTTGTATTGGCAGCATACAGCGGCAAACCCTGGTTTGCTAAAAAGGCAAATATAACAAACAAAGAAATCAACTTTTTTAACATAAATTATCCCCACTTCAGAGGGCAACCCATCAAATTCCCTCTCAAAGAAGATATACCTTAATTATAAGCCAAAATCGGCAAATGTCAAGGCCTTAAAAGGTCTCCCTTTCTATTATAGAAAATTGCTCAAAAATTAGTTAAATTTCCCACCGCAATAGAAAATTGAAAGCCAGGTAACAAATTGGAAGAAGTAGTTAGCGTAATTTGAGGAGCGCCCAAATTTTGATAAATCTGCAAGGCCTTGCCTAAAAACTGCGGGTTTCCGCCAATGCAACGTACCTCATAACTGTTAATAGTCAATCCACTGCCTAATAGCTTCACAAGGGCTTCTTTCTGTGTCCACAATGCTGTTAAAAACGCATCATCTTGTGCCAGTAATTCACTGGGATGGAAAAAATCGTTTTTCCAGGCCTGGATCCGCGGAGCAATACGCTCCAAATCTATGCCTACACATAACGCAGTTGGATCAACAACCGCTATGGCATAACCATTGCTGTGGGTTAAACTAAAGGGGATTGTAACCGGTTTAGTGCCTTGCCAAATAGAAGGTTTACCAACACCACCAGCTGCTAATATACTAAAATCTGTTTGTTTTCCCCCAAAATGGGATACTAATAACTTCTTTAAGGCCAACCTGCCCCCTAACCACTCGGTTCTGCGTTTAGGGAGTTTTAGCGTTTGATAAAACGCATTCTCCCGTTCACTTAGAACCAAGTCAGAAGGAGGCAGATTCAGCAAATTAACAACTTCTAATGTTACGGCCATTATTGCCCAATAGCTTGGTAGCCGTGGATTTCTACCCACACATTGCCCTGAGCATCAAATACATAGGCATCATGCAAGGTTTTTCCATCGGCGGTTGTTCCTTTATTAATCCCATAGAGGTATAAGCGGGCGGGCGGTAATTGATTATTAAATACCGCTACTTGCGCAATACCATCCGGCAAGGTCATTTTGTGGGCAACAGCCATGTCCTGGAAACCACAGCATTGGAATGCCGCTTCAATGAGCATGGGGTTGGCTAATAAAGTGCGCGGGCCGTCCGTCCATTGCGGAGCCGGGGTCGTATTATAAAGTGCGAGCGATTCCTGCTCGTTCACCCGGATAATTCCCCCCAACACTTGGAAAGAAGGACCGTGGAAATATTTTTGGTAAATTTCCGCCGGGGTTACCTGCAGCGCAGATTCTAACCCGGTCATGGCTTGCGCTTTGACTTGGTCCCACGTGGAGGTAAATTCATCCAGTTTTTGGGCTGTAAAATGGCGGCGGGTATTGCCCATTTTAACCCCTTTACTATTGATAAAGTCCGACTCGATTTCCATCTCTACATTCTTTCCGCTTGCTTTACCAATAACGCGCACAGCTTGCGGACGGTTGCGCAGTAGCTTAATCGGCAAATAGAAGTGAACGTCCTGGAGGGCTTTTGTTACTTCTCCCGTCAATGCCGTGGAAGTTTCAAAGAAGGTTTCCAAGCCCATCACACCCGGCACATACGGAGTTCCTTCTATTGCGTGATCTGCCAAATAAGGGTCGGAAACTAAGTTAAATTCCTTCTCAACATGGATCTCGCTTCCCTTCACCAACGATTTTACTGTCCCTAAGAAATGAGTTGCTTTAGAGGCATCCGGTCCTGCTACCTTCGGTTGCGCAGTTTCCGGCTTGACCGCAGGAGTGACAGGTGTTACAGGGGCGTTATTTCCTCCTTGAGGGGTATTATTATCATCTCCCCCGGCAGCAAAATCTGCCGCAGAACCGATTTCATCCCAGTCAAATTTTAACTGGTGATCCCAATCTAACCGGCCCAAAGAACCGGTGAGAACAATTTCCGGAACTTGTCCGTAGACAATTTCATCCAAGAAAATTTGCATGCCGTCTTCCGGATCTACAAAATCCACTCCATTGGAACGCAAGAAGGTTTCCACTCCGGCACGCACACCCATACCTACATTCTTGTAGGCACTCATTGCAATGCTTACCGCACGGTAACCTTGATTGGTCAAGCTAAAGGCCGACTTTGCCAAGTAGTCATTGGCACTGGCATAATCACTTTGCCCCAAGTTACCAAATTTCCCGGCGATTGACGAAGCGAAGGCAAAGAAGCCATCGTCACGCACTATGTTATTAGCTAGGAACGAGCCAAAGCTGGTTGCCTTTACATCAAAGATGCGGTAATATTCCGCGGGATCTTTATCGTAAATCAGCTTAGAACGTTCCAATCCGGCAAAGTGGATAAGTCCATCCACACGGCCATTTTTGGCTTTAATCTTTGTGCAGACTTCCTTTACCATTGCGGCGTTTAATACGTCACAATGATAGTATTCTACTTCACTACCTAACTCACGCAATTTTTGTAAGTTATTATAAAGCGTGATAGAATCTTTCACACGGCCAAAAGCACGTTCCAAAAGAACTGGGGTAGCTTTTTGTGTAGGATCGGCTTTCAAATCTTCCCATAATTGTTTTTTCAAGGCGGCCAGTTCTGCTTCGTTCATAGAAGCCCACAACGGCGTTTTCTCTTGAATTTCAATAATATCCAACACAATAATCTTGCTGTGATACTGTGCCGCTATTTTTTGGGAGAGCATCGCCCCAATGCCGCGGCCCGAACCGGTAAAGATAATCGTTTTACCCGTGAGGTCGTGATGTTTAACACGACGATCCAAACGAGTAGGCAAGGCCAACATCGTGGAACGCACTCCGTTGCGGGTACCGATCATTAGGCGCATATCCCCATGCAAAACTTCATCCATGGTTTTCTGGGCCATTTCATCCGGGGTTGCTGTGGATTCAAAATCCAACATCTTGCTAATAGCACCGGTGCGTTCATACACATCCTTGCGATAACAAGTTGTTCCGCCACACAAAGCTCCCACAATGGGATTAAATTCATCTTTGGTAAAGTAACCAAAATTACCATCTACTTTAGTATTTACTGCAAAGAATGTATCCGCATCGGTACGGTTTGCCAATCCTTTTTCAAAGACACGTAAAGCAATGAACAACGGCATGACAATTTTAGTAAGTTCATTGTGCGGGCTAGCTTTTTTATCAAACTTCTTAACCGTAGCCCCTAACAAATATACAATACCTTGAATGTTGGGGTCTTCCTGCGCATACGTTTTCAAGGCAGCTTCCGTTTCTTCGTAAGATTCCCAATTCATGATAGTTGTATTTTTGCTACGGGTTTTAAGCGTAGTAAATACGTGGTATTTCACTCCCAACTCTTTGCATTCTTCTTGATAGGCCTTGATTAATTGTGAATTATCCGCAAAGATCAAAACCGTACGATCTTTCGACAACCGACGATTTTGACGTTGAGTTAAAGGAGCATCTGCAATCGTAGTTACATAACGTAATTTCTTCTCGTGGCAGTGTTCCCCTTGATACCCTTCGCGTTCCGGACGTTCCGCCAACGAATAATGCTGTTCAATAGGGGCGGTGGGATTAGTAATCAGCGCATCAGCTCTGGGTGCATCGATATGTTCAGCCACTACATGTTCAGGTTGATGTACCAGTTTATGTTCCGGCAATGCATGACTCGGTTCAAACGGCTTTACTTCCGCTTTGGAAGGTTGTGCAGCAGGGGTGTCAACTGGCGCAGGTTGCGCTACAGAAACTACGGTCGGTTGCGCGGCAGGCGCTACTGTTTGTGTAGCGGCCGGTTTACCCGCATTGGCAAGTACAAACTTAATACAATGGCGAATAGTCGGGTAGTCCTTTAATTGGATGCCTTCTTGTTGCGCAATACCATAGTGTTCACGCATTCCG
>JBGUMP010000029.1:0-15355 GCA_045116875.1 Elusimicrobiaceae bacterium
TCCCGTTTTTTTAAAAACCCGGAACTGCTAAGTCAAACACGCGAACAAGAATTAGATGAGCTTTTTACCCGATTGGAAACCGCCTGGGCGGAAAAACTTACCGCTTTTGCGCACCGCTTTGAAGTGGCGCGCCAAAAGTTAAACGCCCTTGGCCCGCAAGCCGTGTTAAAGCGCGGATATAGCATTACGCGCAAGCAAGACGGCACCGTGATTACCCACACAGCACAAACCGCCCCCAGCGAAACAATTTATGTACAAGTACAAGATGGTATGATCCACACGGAGGTTAAATAACATGCCTAAACTTACTTTTGAGAAACAACTCTCCCGCTTGGAAGAAATCGTGGAACAGTTGGAAGCCGAACAAACCGATTTAGACGCTTCCGTAAAACTATTCGAAGAAGGCCTGACGCTTTCCAAAGATTTATCCCAGAAACTGGAAACCGTTAAATTTAAAGTGCAAGAACTTAAAAAGAAAGGCGCGCAATTTATTGCCACCCCTTTTGATACCGAATTAGCTGAGGGAGAAGATGGCAAAGAATAAACTGCGCCTGGATATGGCACTGGTAGAGCAAGGATTTTTTAACAGCCGCAACCGCGCCCAGGCGTCTATTATGGCGGGAGAAGTGCTTGTTAATAACGAAGTGGAAACCCGTGCGGACCGCGCCATTCTGCCCGAAGATCAAATTGCCCTTAAAGAAAAATCCTGTCCCTATGTATCGCGCGGCGGTTTAAAATTGGCAGGGGCCATGAAGCACTGGCATATTTCCGTGCAAGACAAAGTATGTGTGGATATTGGTGTAGCCACCGGCGGTTTTAGTGATTGCATGATCCAAGCGGGTGCTAAATTGGTCTATGGCGTTGATGTAGGCAAAGGGCAACTAGCCGATGAAATGCGCCGAATTCCCAACTTTATCTTCAAGCCAGAAACAAACGCTCGCTATATGACACCGGATTTGTTTGACCAAGCCCCGCAATTTGCGGCAGTTGACGTGTCATTTATTTCGCTCACCATGATCATGGAACCACTATTTAAAGTAATGGCGCCGCGCAGTGAAATTGTATTTTTGATTAAACCGCAATTTGAATTATCCCCCAAGCAAGTGCCGCACGGCATTGTTAAGACAGAGGAAAACCGCCAATTGGCTATTGCCCGCGTAACTGATTTTTTTGATGAAAACTTACGTGAAAAATACGGAGCTACGTGCGGCGAAGTTATCGAGTCCCCCATTAAAGGCACGCATGGGAACACGGAATATTTGTGGTTGGTAACTATAAACAAACCTGCTTAATAAAGCAGGTTTATGTTATGTTCTGTAACAAATAAAACTTCTCACAACTTCTTCACCAGTTCTTTGAACACGTTACCGCGTTCTTCAAAACTTTTGAATTGGTCAAAGCTTGCGCACGCCGGGGAAAGCAACACAATATCTCCGGTTTGAGCATTGTGTGCAGCGTAAGCTACGGCTTTTTCTAACGTTTCGCAACGTGTAATAGGAAACTCGCCTTTTAACTCGCGCTCAATTTTGTCCATGCTTTCACCCACACTAAGCACTTGTTTGCAATGTGTTTTTAAGTAGGGCAACAGGACTTCGTACGAAGCACCTTTATCGCGTCCGCCCAATATCAGCCAAATGCGGTTATCTTTATCAAAACTTTTTAGGGCAGTAATGGTGGAGTCCAAATTAGTTGCCTTGGAATCGTTAATATACGTAACCCCACGCACTTGTGCCACAGTTTCAATGCGGTGTTCCATCGCTTGGAATTGGTCAAAAGCGGACTGCACATCTTCGCTGGTGGCTCCATCGGCCAGGGCCATCAAAGCAGCCGCCATTGCATTTTCGACGTTATGAATCCCTTTTAAGCGCGGCGGACAAACCGGTTGTTCTCCGCTAAAAATCAGTTCGTCTCCGTCAAAAAACACATCTGTTTTAATCCAATGCTTCGGTTGAGCTGAAAAAGCCAACACTTGGCTTTGAATTTTTTCAGCAAGTTGCGCACATAAGGCATCCGCCGCGTTTAGCACAGCCACATCTTCGGGCGTTTGCTCTTGAAAAATCCGTGCTTTGGCCTTAATATAATTGGCCATATTGCCGTGATGATCCAAGTGATCCGGGGTTACGTTAAGTAAACCGGCCACATGCGGATGAAAATAAGTACTGTCTTCCAATTGATAACTGGATACTTCTATCACAACACAATCGCCAGGTTGAACTTTTTTTACACACCCCGAAACGGGACTGCCAATGTTTCCACATATCCACACTTGTTGGCCTTTCCCCTCACGGGCGGCCTTTTTTTTCAATATTTCACCAAGCAAAGCGGTGGTGGTGGTTTTCCCGTTTGTTCCCGTTACTGCAAAAACATGTACGTTTTTGGGAAGAAAGGAAAGCGCCACTTCTAACTCACTAAATATGGGAATATGTTGTGCTTTAGCCGCCTGCAAAACATGGCTGCTAGGCAAAATGCCGGGGCTTTTGACAAAAAACCCACAGGTAAATACATGGGCCGTATGTCCCCCGGTTTCCACTTCAATACGCATTGTTGGTTGTAATTGCGGATTGGGGTTTGAATCACTGATTAACACATCCAACCCATAGTCTGCCAATAGCGAAGCAACCGCACGGCCACTTTTTCCGCTACCCAACACACAAGCTTTTTGTCCTATAAAATCGGTATATTTAAACATGTTTACTCCGCAAAAAAGCACGCACTGTCTCTTGGTCGGAAAAGTGCCGTTTTTCTGTTCCAATAAGTTGATAATCTTCGTGTCCTTTGCCGGCGATGATGACAATATCGTTTTTTTGGGCTTGGGATAAGGCCGCAGCAATCGCTTGGGCCCGGTCGGGTTCTACCCGATAATTCGAAAACCCTTTCATTCCTGCCAAAATATCCTCAAAAATCTGTTGTGGGTTTTCACACCGCGGGTTATCGTTGGTTAAAAAAACATAATCCGCTTCTTGGCAGGCCGTGTGCCCCATGAGCGGACGTTTGGTGCGATCCCGTTGTCCGCCACAACCAAACACCACAAATACTTTGCCTTGTTTGAACGGACGGATGGTATCAAAGGCCCGTTGCAAAGATTCATTGGTATATGCAAAGTCCACATACACAAAAGAATTTTGGCCTTCGTCAATACGTTCCATACGGCCAGGCACACCTGGCAAAGCCGCTAATCCGCGTGCAATATCTTCTAAGGAAACTCCATTGGCAACTGCCGCGGCACAAGCCGCCAAAGCGTTATAGACGTTGTGTTTACCTAATAAATTAATTTGCATTTTCACGCCATTTATTTCAAATGAGGTATGCGTCAAAAATTCTTGAATACGGGTGGCTACAAAATCCGCTGAGGTTTTAATACCAAAAGTGATTACCCGCACCCGGCCTTTACATTGCGCAATTAACCGTTGTCCGTAGGGGTCATCGGCATTAATCACAGCCGCACGGTTGGGTTTTGGGTTTGTTGCATCGACTATATTTTCAAATAATTTTACTTTGGCTTGAAAATAATTTTCAAAGGTATGGTGAAAATCCAAATGGTCGCGCTGTAAGTTAGTAAAAATAGCCGTGTCATACCAAATATTACGCACGCGCTGTAATTCCAACGCATGGGAGGAAACCTCCATTACTACATCACTGCAATCATCTTTCTTCATTTGCGCCAACAATTTAAACAATGTTAACGCCGCAGGGGTGGTGTTGGGGGCCTGACAAATTTGTTTACCGTTAGCGCGGTAGTTCACAGTACCGAATACTCCCACTTTGTGCCCGGCTGTTTGCAAAATGCTTTCCAGTAAATACGCAATGGAAGTTTTTCCCTTTGTACCGGTGATGCCGTACATCGTAAGGGCATCCGACGGACGATTGTAAAACTCATACGCGGCGTCCGCCATGTCTTTATCAATATCTTTGGAAAGGAAGAAGGGAACGGTGTAAGCTTGGGTAGCCGGCTGAGCCGATACTACCGCACAAGCCCCGCGCCGGATGGCATCTTGAATAAATAAATTGCCGTCCGCATTTGCTCCTTTGAGCGCAAAAAACACACTCCCTGCATGCACCTCTTGCGAACGAAAGGTTAAACCTTGAACCTGCAAGGCATGTTGCGCAGCAAACGCTAGAACGGCACTTTTTCCCATAAGGATATAGTAGCAAAATTAGAGATACGGACGCAGAAAAAATTAGACCTAACTAAGTGATAGGACTACCTTTGTTTCCCGGCACCCATCATGCTGACCATTAAAAAGGCCCATAGAGAACAAGAAAGTGCCAGCAAACCACCAAACACGCGGATTACAACAAATTCTGTAGTGTACGGAGCTATAAACCACGGATAGATGGCCCCCGCCACCAAGACACACACCCACAAAAGAGCCACTGCCATGCAAAACAAATCCGGCTTGTTTGCAGAAGACAATCCCACACGTAGTACAAGTCCGTTACAAAAAGCTAGTAGTGCGGCCACACACAATAAAACGGCATACGCTCCTAACAAATATAACGCATTTCTCAAACCCATTCCCCAGGTCAAAAGCTCATAGCCCAAAACACTAACTACACTTATCAGTCCAACCGATATCAGCCCAGCGGTTATGTATGCAATCATGATTTTTTTCGAGTCCAGGACAGATTGAGCAAGCCCGCAATCTCAGCCGAAAACCGGGCTAAGTGCTCACGAATTTGCGGTTGCTTGGTTTCCAACAACGGCAACAAGGTTCCCCGCACCCAATTGCGGCGGTAAACATCATCAAAATTGGTCTGGTCCGTTACATAGGAAAGTTTATTTTGGGCGATATATGTTTCTACCTCCGCACGCGTAATGCACAAAAGCGGACGGACAATTTCCGTTCCTGCACAAAGCGGCCGACGTAGCGGGATCCCGGTCAGCCCTTGTACTTTTGTTCCGCGCAGTAAATTGAGTAGAAACGTCTCAGCCAAGTCATCTAAATGATGGCCTAATGCCAGCTTGGTGGCTCCCCATTTTTTGGCAACCTGCTCATAGGCATTGTAGCGTGCCTTGCGGGCGCCGTGCTCGGGGCTTAAATTATATTTTTGGGCCACTTTTTTTGCATCCACTTTTTTGACAAACAGTTCAATATCCAATTGCTCACACAACCGGCGGCAAAATTGTTCATCGTCATCCGCAGCGCGTCCGCGCAAGCCGTGGTTTACATGCACTGCCGCCAGCGCAAAGTGCTTTTCTTTAGCAAAATATTGCAGAAAATGAAGCAAACAAACCGAATCCGCCCCGCCGGACAACCCCACCAACACGCAATCCTTGCGGGTGATTAATTGCACGGCAAAGGTACGCATTTTTGGAAGGACGGATGCATTAAAATTCTTTTTTGCCATATAAAAAAGTATAATAAATTAACAGGAGTTTTTTAATATGGACAAAAAAAGAATTCTAATTGTAGAAGATGAAACGAGCATTGTAGATTTACTTACGCTTGTTCTTTCCCGCGAGGGATATGCATTGGCTTCGTGCCAAACAGGGCGTGATGCGATTGCTATGATGAAAGAGTTTCACCCGCATTTGGTGTTACTAGATGTAATGCTCCCCGGCCTGGATGGCGCCGGCATTATTAAAATTATGGCCGAGGATGAAACGCTTTCCAATATTCCGGTATTAGTAACATCGGCCTTGGTAGAATCGGCCCATATGTTTCAACCCTATCCGCAAGTCAAAGGGTTTTGTTCCAAGCCCTTTGTGCTCAAGGATTTGGTAGCCAAAGTAAAAAAAGCCATTGGCGACGATATATAAGCATTTGCTTTATGATAAATTGCCCGACCAGTTTGGTCGGGCAATTTCATTGATAAACGCAAATTTTGGATTATAAAAACGCGTATTCTTTCCAAAAGTTATTTAATACTTCATCCAAAAACAGCTCTTTGCTCGTTTCGCTGCCCAACACATCTTTTAAGCTGATGAACGTCGAACGTTGGGCGATAGGGAGCCGATTATTCAAGTAAATTCCGGCACCCAGCAACCAATTTCCGCTGTTTGTTTGTTCTGCCAAAATCCCGGCGCATTTCTTCCAAGCGCGTGCATGCTTGTTATATACCAAAATATTCCCTTCTTTGGATATTTTAGTCTTAATATTCAATACGTTGCTAATCACATCCGCAATGGCATTTGCCATAGCGTAGGTTAATTTTTCCGCCGTAAACGTATGATGCGGGCTTAAAATCAGCGTAAAATATACCCCGCCTTCTCCCCCATAAAACGGATTTCCCTCCCGGTCAATAGCTGCTGTTTGATGGCAAGCCAAAATAAGGGTGCCATCGGCTTCCTGCCCAGCCAAATTGCGGGCCAGTAACTGCGTGCTTGGGATTTCCTCCAACCCAATCACTTTTTGTACTGCTTTAAATGTTATTGTCTTTTCCATAACCTGTATTATACCTATTTTAATTTCATTTGTTTTAATTCAAACAAACGGTCGCGCAGTTCGGCGGCCAATTCAAAATTAAGCGCATCGGCCGCTTCGCGCATTTGTTGTTCCAAATCTTTTTCCAAATGTTTGATATTTTTAGCCGTTGGCACAGGCAAAGATTCACTTAAAATGCCAAAGGCACTGGTTTGCGCTTGGCGTTCAAATTCCTTTAAATCCGCTTCTGTCTTTTGGATGGTTTTAGGTGTGATATGATGTTCTTTGTTGTACGCTTCTTGGATTTCCCGCCGGCGGTTCATCTCATTTAGGGCATATTTAATAGAATCGGTTTTGCGGTCCGCATACAAAATAACCTCTCCCCCTACGTTACGTGCCGCACGCCCGGAAATTTGAATAAGCGTGGTGGTATTACGAAGGAAACCCTCATTATCGGCCCCTAAAATAGCCACCAGCCCTACTTGCGGGATATCAATTCCCTCGCGCAGCAGGTTAATACCTACCAATACATCAAAATCTCCTTGACGAAATTGTTTCAAAATTTCTACACGTTCCAGGGATTCAATATCACTATGCAAGTAACGAGTTTTGATATTTTTTTGCACAAAATATTCACTCAAATCTTCCGCCGTTTTTTTAGTAAGAGCCAACACCAGCGTGCGTTCGTTACGTTTCTTGTGCTCTGTAATTTTTTCCACCAAATGGTCAATTTGGCCCGCAGTTGGGTGTAAAATTACTTTTGGGTCCACCAGTCCGGTAGGGCGGATGACCTGTTCCACAATATTATTACCACTCACCGTTAACTCATAAGGACCCGGCGTAGCCGACACAAACACGGTGGAAGGAAGCAGTTTTTCAAACTCATCAAATTTAAGCGGCCGGTTATCCAATGCAGACGGCAAACGAAAACCGAAATCTACCAACATTTGTTTGCGTGCGCGGTCCCCGTTGAACATTCCGCGTACTTGTGGCAACGCCACGTGCGATTCGTCCACAAACATCAAGAAATCATCAAACCGTTTGAAGTAATCCAACAAACACTGGGGGCGCTCGCCTGCCTTGCGCCCATCCATATAGCGCGAGTAGTTTTCAATTCCACTGCAAAACCCGGCTTGGCGGATCATTTCCAAATCATACTCTGTGCGCTGTTTTAAGCGGTAGGCCTCCATTTCTTTGCCTTGTGCAATAAGTTGCGCATGACGCACTTCCAAATCTTTTTCAATTTGCGTGAGCGCGTTTTGGGTGTCTTCATCCGTGGCAACAAAATGTTTGGCCGGGTAAATCCAGGCCTCTTCCAACTCAGCCATCACGTTGCCCGTAATGGGGTGAATTTCATAAATATGCGCAATTGTTTTGCCCGCAATTTCCACACGGATTGCATTTTGCGAATACGGCGTCATCACATCTACAAACGGGCCACGCATACGAAATTTGCCTGACGTAAATTCCAACTCGTCACGCTGATACTGAATTTTAATTAAATGGCCGGAAAGTTGCCCGCGCGTTAATTCGGCCCCTTTTTTTACGTAGATACGCATTTCATTAAAACTATCCGGTGAACCGATATTATAAATGCACGAGACCGATGCTACCACAATGACGTCCTTGCGGGTAAGGAGGGAAGTCGTTGCTTTTAACCGCAGTTTATCAATCTGCTCATTAACGGCAGAGTCTTTTTCGATATAAGTATCAGTTTGTGGAATATATGCTTCGGGCTGGTAATAATCGTAATAGGAAATAAAATATTCTACAGCATTTTCGGGAAAGAATTGCTTAAATTCGGCATATAGTTGGGCGGCTAATACTTTATTGGGCGACAAAATAAGCGTAGGTCGATTTAGCCGTTCAATGACGTTGGCCATTGTAAACGTTTTGCCAGACCCCGTCACTCCTAAAAGGGTTTGGCGCTCTTTACCTGTTTGTACCCCCCGTACAAGGGCTTCAATTGCTTTGGGCTGATCGCCTGCGGGGGTAAAATTAGAAACCAACTTAAATGCATCCATAGATATATTTTACTTAATATAAAAGGGCTTATACCACATCTGTATTTATTTTATATACTATTAGTACACCTGTCTGTAAGGCAGGTGATTTTACGAACAGGAGCATTCCCCCAAACTATGGAATGGAGCGTGGTTGTAAACTCGTTTATTGGTATTATTGCCATTTTAAACCCAATCGGCAATGTACCGATTTTTTTGGAGCACGTGGAAAACGAAACCCCCAAGGTACAGCGTGTGGTTGCCTTATTAATGGCGTGTTCTATTTTTGTATTACTACTTACTTTCTTTTTGTTTGGAAACCGCCTTTTAACCATGTTCGGCATTACTATTCCCGCCTTTCGTTTGGCAGGGTCTATCGTCATCTTGCGTGTGGGGTTACGCATGTTGCAGGGGAAAAGTAAATTTGAAAACAGCGGTATGGAAACGGCCGCCGCTTCCGGCACTACGTTCGATCAAGCCCGCAACAGCTTAAGCCATATTTTAGTTCCCGTAGCTATGCCCTTGTTTATCGGCCCCGGCTCCATTACAACTGTTATTTTGTATGCCGAAAAAAGCACCACGTTTGCAACGTCTATGAGTATGATTTTTGTATTGTTTGTAAGCGCCTGTGTGGTAGGGGCCTGCTTGGTAGGAGCCCGTTTTATTTTTAGCAAAATCGGCCGCAACGGCACACAAATTGTCATCCGTTTTATGGGTATGATTTTGTGTGCGATTGCCATGCAATTTATGATTGACGGCGTCGCTCAGTTATTGCCCGGCGTATTAAACGATACATTTGTGCATGTACACGCCAATTAGTCCTTTATAAATGGTGTTAGAAATGCTATAATAGTTGTATAGTTTTCGGGCAGTTGGCGCAGCGGTAGCGCGTCCGCCTCACACGCGGAAGGTCACAGGTTCAAATCCTGTACTGCCCACCATTTAAAGCACCTCTTCGGGGGGTGCTTTTTTAATATCCTTTCCTCGTTGCAAGCGTTTTTTGCTATACTAGTATCAACAGGAGGCTTTATGAAAGATACTACTTCTAAATTTTCTCCCATTAATACCATCTGCCTAATGATACTAGCTGCATGCGCATCCACCTGGGTGCTCATTTATACTAAAACAATCCTGATGCCCTTTATACTTGCATTGTTTATTTCTATATTGGCCAATTCTTCCGCAAATTGGCTGAAGCAAAAATGGAAAATTTCGTACAGTTTGGGGATTATCCTAAACTTTGTATTATTCATGGCTGTTATTTTAATGGTGGCCTCTTTCATATCCAGCTCTATTGATAGTTTTGTAAAAGGAGCGGACACCTATACCGCCAACTTAAATGCCAGCGTGGATTGGATCTTATCCAAGGCAACCAATTACCACATTAACATCAACGCACAGTTTGTGACCGAAACCTTGGCACGATTGCCTGTATTTAATATGGTCAAAAGCGTGGGCGGATTAATTGTATCGCTCTTTACCAATATTTTACTGGTTACCCTGTTTGTAATTTTTATTTTCATGGGGAACGCTTCGGCAGAAAAACCCGCCTTCGTGGGAACCATCCAAAAACAAATTTCTTTTTACCTGCTAGTTAAAATCGGTGTTTCTATATTGGCGGCTGTGTGTACGTGGATTGTGCTAGCCGCCGTAGGCACGGATTTGGCCATGATGCTAGCCGTGCTTACATTCATCCTAAACTTTATCCCCAACATTGGCCCGTCTATTGCTACGGTAGCTCCACTACCTGTATTATTTTTGCAGTACGGGTTTGATTGGCACATGGTTTTAGTGCTTATTTTATTAGCTTCGGTACACTTTATTATTGGGAATATTTTAGAAACAAAATGGCTAGGAAAGGGGATGAAACTAGACCCCCTGGTGGTACTGGCCTGTTTAATTTTTTGGGCCTTGGTATGGGGCGTGATGGGTGCCCTACTGGCCGTTCCGCTAACCGCCATTATTAAAATGGTACTGGAAAAGCACGAAACAACTCGGCCGATTGCCCGCTTCTTAGGCGGAGGATATTCCTTAAAATGATTTCCAACCCCTGGACTTATATCCCTACGCTTTATTTAGCAGAAGGGCTCCCGTACATCATCATTAATACGGTATCTGTACTGCTTTATGCTCAATTGGGATACCCCAACGATCAAATTACCTTATGGACCGGGTGGTTGTATTTGCCTTGGGTGCTCAAAATGTTTTGGAGTCCGCTGGTGGATGCCAACTCCACCAAACGCCGCTGGTTAATCGGGGCCCAGCTGACAATGAGTGCCGTTTTATTAGCCATTGCCGGGCTGGTGTGCTGGAAAGGATTAGCCGGGGTTTCCGGTGCCCAGTGGGGATTTTTTACACTTTCGTTGTTGGGGTTTTTAATAGGCGCATTTGTGTCTGCTACTTTGGACATTGCCACCGACGGATATTACCTGTTGGCCCTTACCCCGCAACAACAGGGTTATTTTGTAGGAATCCGCACGATTTTTTACCGAATTGCTATGATTTTGGGAAGCGGACTACTGGTATCCGCCGCTGGATACCTCACCACTCACGGCTTTCCCGCTCCGCACCACTGGGTAGTTTTCTTTGGGGCATTGGCAGCGTTTTTTGGTGGATGTGCCCTATATCATGCGGCCTGTTTGCCTAAACCCCTGACCGACAAGCCGGCCCAAACCGCCCAAACAACCGCCTGGAAGGAAGCTTTTGCGGGCTACTTCACCCAGAAAAATGTAATTTATATTTTGCTTTTTATCTTGCTTTACCGGTTTGGAGAGGCCCTCTTAGAAAAAACCGTTCCTCTCTTTTTGCTAAAACCGGTCACCGACGGTGCGTTAGGGATGTCCATGGAAGATTATGGTTTAATCAAGGGCACGCTTGGTTTGGGAGCTATTATTGCCGGCAACTTACTAGGAGGGTGGTTACTGGGAAAATTTGGTTTTAAAAAATGTATTTGGCCTTTTGCCATTGCGCTTGTTCTGCCTAATATTTTCTACGTTTACTTGGCCAGTGCACGCCCGGGATTAAGTGTAATAGCCGCCCTTATTACCCTTGAAAATTTTGGTTATGGGCTAGCCATGATGGCATTAACTGTGTTTATTATGTATGTATCCCGCGGCCAATACAAAACATCCCATTACGCTATTTCTACCGGGATTATGGCCCTAGGCATGATGGTGCCTTCTATGCTCTCCGGAAAGTTACAAGCCCTGTTAGGATATCAACATTTTTTCTGGGCGGCCTTTATAATTAGTTTAATCACTTTTTTCATCGTGCCTGTATGCTTTAAAATACAAGCAATCGATGAGGCCGAAAACAACCGTAAGGAACATGTATGAAACACAAAATTCCTGCTACAGAACAAGTAAACCCACACTCAACAGGGTTGGATTGCAAAACACCCTTGGGGCTAGCACGTGTGTTCAATGCGGAAGATTTTAACGCAGCCCGTGCCGTTAAAAGCGCGCACAAAGAAATTGCGGCGGTAATCGTTCGGGCGGCTAAAACGTATGCGGCTCACCATAAAATTATATTTATTGGTGCAGGCACCAGCGGCCGCTTGGGAATTTTAGAAGCTGTGGAGTGTGTGCCCACTTTTGGCACCAAACCTTCCCAAATTATTGGGTTAATTGCCGGTGGGAAAAAAGCGGTGTTCCGCTCGCAAGAAGGAGCCGAAGATAACGAAGCCCAAGGGGCCCAAGACATTGTACAAAACGCACACCCGGGCGATTTAGTCGTCGGGTTGGCAGCCAGTGGGAACACTCCCTATGTGCAAGGTGCCCTTAAGCAAGCCCTTGATATAGGAGCCCAAACCGTTTTAATTTCTTGCAATGCACAAGCCCAAACCCGCTATGCGCAGATACACATTTATTTGCCTACCGGGCCCGAAGCATTAACAGGTTCTACCCGTATGAAGGCCGGCACGGCAACAAAAATGACGCTGAATGCTATTACTACCGGAGCCATGGCCTTGTGCGCAAAAACATATGGAAATTTAATGGTAGATGTGCGCCCCACAAACCAAAAGTTAATTGCGCGGGCCGTACGCCTTATTTGTATGATAGCCCACACCAACGAGAAAACAGCCTACAATTTATTGATTACTTCGGGAAAGAATGTTAAAACCGCCATTGTGATGCACACCCGGCATTGTTCCCGCCAAAAAGCACAAGCAATTTTGAAAAAGCATCAGGGGAAACTATCGGGGGCGTTAAAATGAAAAAACTTGTTCTGGGGCTTATGAGTGGCACTAGCGCAGACGGGTTAACAATTAGCGCCATTGTACCCAAACCGTTTGAAATTGTTTATTTTAAAAATTATCCATATGACAAGGCCTTCCAACAAAAGCTGCTCTCGGCTTTTTCCTTCAAGGCGCCCGCACTAAGCGAGTTGCATTATGAAATCGGTAGGCGTTACGCCAAAACCGTTCTTAAATTTTTGAAAGATTTTAAACTTTCCCCCGCACAAATTGAAGCAATAGGGATGCATGGGCAAACGATTTATCACGGTCCGCATGACAAAGAGCCCAACACGCTACAGTTGGGAGAACCCTCCTTTTTGGCACAAGCGTTGCAAGTGCCGGTGGTAAGTGATTTCCGCGCGATGGATATAGCGCTTGGCGGACAAGGAGCCCCCTTAATGCCCTTTTTTGATTCTTACCTGTGGGGCCATTCCAAAACCCCCAAAATACTTCTAAACGTAGGGGGCATTTCCAACATCTCCATAGTCGGCAACAGGATAAAAACCGTCGGTTTTGACTGTGGTCCCGGCAATACCTTAATGGACTTGGCATGTCAAAAACACTTTCAAAAACCTTTTGATAAAAACGGGAACTTTGCCGCCAAGGGAACACCGGATAAGCAGCTGGTTGCCAAGCTACTTAGACAAGCTTATTTTACAAAGCGTCCCCCCAAAAGTTTAGATAAAAATGATTTTGGACAGGCCTATTTACGCCGTTATTTTTCACTAACAAATAAGTATGATTTATTGGCCACCCTTACTTATTTTACAGCGGCAGCAATCGCCCAAGCGACCAAGCAGTTTGTGCCGGTTAAAGCACAAAAGGAACTGGTCGTTTCGGGAGGAGGATGCTACAACCAAACGTTGCTTTTTTGGCTCAGGCAATTGCTCCCGCATATTAAAATTACCACTTCGTTGACGTACCGGATTGATCCACAAGCCAAAGAGAGCGCCGCCTTTGCTTTATTTGCGTGGTTAAATCTACAACATAAAATAAATCATTGCGCACATGCCACAGGCGCCAAGAAAAATACAATTTTAGGGAAGGTGACACGATGATGCAAGTAGCGCGGATGGTTTTCCCCGGGTTTTGGTTTGGGCAAACCCCCGAAGAGGAAGCCATTGAACTAGCCAAATTAGGAGTGGGCGGATTTTGCTTATACGGCGGCACAAAAACCACTGTAGCCACCCTTACACGCAAATTACGGGCGGCTTCTCCATTGCCTCACTTACTTATTGCAGCCGATTACGAAGATGGCCTTGGCAGATGGCTTGCCGATGCGGAGCTGTTGCCTTCCAATTTGGCAATCGGGGCCGCGGATGATGAACAGTTGGCTTTTGAAAAAGGATTTATAACCGCCCGGGAAGCATGTGCGGTAGGGGTGGATTGGATTTTTGCCCCGGTAGTAGATTTAGCAAATAACGCGCAAAATCCTATTGTAAATACACGCTCTTTTGGAGCGAACCCCCAACAAGTTATTCGGTTAGCCAAAGCATTTATGCAAGGGGTTAACCGGGGGGGAGCGCTGAACTGTTTAAAACATTTCCCGGGGCATGGTAACACACGTACCGATTCCCATTTGGCTATGCCGGTTGTAACCGAAACAAAAGCATTACTAAAAACAACTTCCCTGGCTCCGTTTCAAGCGTTGTTGCCTCTGGCAGACAGCGTGATGATAGGGCACCTGTTAGTCCCCGCGTTAGATGATATAAACCCGGCTTCTCTTTCTAAAAACATTATTCATGATTTGCTTATAAAAAAAATGGGCTTTACCCGTTGCGTCTGTACGGATGCGCTTTTAATGAAAGCAATCAACGATGAAAAAACCGCCGCTATGCAAGCATTGGATGCAGGTGCCCACATTTTGTTGGTGCCGCAAAACCCGTTAGAATTAATACAGTTTTTACAAACTCAAATATTCTCGGATGATATGCTCTTAAACATTGAGCAAACATTAGATAGCTTATGCGCACAAGCGGAAGAATTAGCCGCTTCAGCTGAAAAAACGCCCATCTCCCCCAGCAATTTTACGTTGCGTACCGCTTACAAATCGATTACGCAACAAGGGTTCATTCCGGTTATGGACCCTGGGGAGACCCTGCATTTTTTAGAAATTGGGAACGACGAAAATATTTCTTCTGTTCCTTTTTTTGATACACTGCGGGCCTATGGCGTAGTTACGGAACCCTTTCAAAATGAAGCGGACTCCCTGCTCATTTTATTCTGGCGGCGCTATAAACCTTTCTCGGGTAAGATAGGCCT
This sequence comes from Elusimicrobiaceae bacterium, assembly GCA_045116875.1. Taxonomy (GTDB): domain Bacteria; phylum Elusimicrobiota; class Elusimicrobia; order Elusimicrobiales; family Elusimicrobiaceae; genus Avelusimicrobium. Next base: position 14,868 of record JBGUMP010000029.1, read on the forward strand.
AACTCCCGAGGAATCCCAACTGGTTACAAACGCCATACGCCGCTCACAACAAGCCACGCTGCTTTGTTTTGCAAACCCTTGGATGGCAAGCAAAATTGAAGCCAACGGAAAATTATTTATGTTTAGCCCATCTCCCATCTTTCAACAAGTGGCAGCAGAATGCTTGATGGGCAAATGTAATCCTTGTGGGAAATTACCCATTGAATTATAACGAACTTGTGCAACCCTGTGCGTAGCAGATTTGTTGTTGTGCGCGTTCAATTTTCACACGTACTAGCCCGTGCAATGCGGCCCCGGCCGGCAGTAATACTTGCTGAAAATTAGAAGTAATTCCGTGTAATGCAGCTCCCTTCTTCTCTTCCACAAACACTTCCTGTTCCGTGCCCACCATAGAAGCGGCAAAATGACTGCGAAGCTCTTTATCAAGCAGCCGCAGCTGGTCCGCCCGTCGTTTGATTTCTGCCGGCGCAAGCTGTGGAAGTTTAGCC
>JBGUMP010000030.1:0-9295 GCA_045116875.1 Elusimicrobiaceae bacterium
TATGGAAGAACGGTATGATGTTATTGTAGTAGGGGCGGGCGCCAGTGGGCTTGTCTGCGCGTTGGAATGTGCGCGTGCGGGCTTGCACACGTTGGTGCTGGAAAAAGATCCGCAACCCGCACGCAAGATACTAGTCAGCGGCAATGGCCGTTGTAACATTACAAACCGTTTTGTCTCTTCTGAAAATTACCACGCCGATCCCGCGCTCATCCGGCAAACACTGGCTGGGTTTTCCTTTCAAAATTGCTGGGACTATTTCACACGCCTAGGCGTACTCTTAAACGAAGAAGCACAAGGACGTGTGTTCCCGGCGTCCGGCAAATCCACCGCCGTGGCAGAAGCACTCAAAATTGCTTTAAAAGAAGCAGGGGCGGAAATTCGCTGTGCACAACTTGTTACACACGTTCGGGCCGCTGGCGCTCAATTTACTGTAACCACGCAACAAAAGGACGTTTTTCATGCTCAACAGGTAGTATTAGCGTGCGGCTCGTGCGCCTATCCGCAACTAACCGGCACGGATGCCGGCTATCAGCTGGCCGCGTCCTTCAAACACACGCTAGTGCCGCCGCGCCCCGCGCTATGCGGGCTCTGTTTAAGAGAACACGCTTTGGCCCGTCTATCCGGCATTAAATGCCAAGTGCGCACCACCGCCCAAACCACTCCGACTGCTACGGCACAAGGGGAATTAATTTTTACCAATTACGGGATAAACGGACCGGCGGCGCTTAACATCAGCCAAGCGGTTTCACTCGCGTTGGACAAGGGCCCCGTCTCGGTGGCAATCAATTTTTTCCCGCAATTAAAACATCCGCATGATTTCTTTCGTCAACGGTTGCAAACCTTCGGTCAACGCAAACCCAAGGACTTTTTTACGGGGCTGTTAAACGAAGGCATCATCAATTTGCTCATCGATTTTAAAGGTCTTAAAAAGAATGTTCCCGTGCAAACTCAAGATGTTACGCGTCTGGTAGATACCCTCACAGCTTGGCCGGTTACCGTAACCGCCCTGCGCCCCTGGCAGGAAGCCATGGTAGCAACAGGGGGTGTAAAAACCAGTGAAATAAACTATAATACATTTGAGTCCCGCTTGTGTCCCGGATTATTTATTACCGGAGAACTACTGGATGTAACCGGTAAAAGCGGTGGGTTTAACCTGCATTTTGCCTGCGCAAGCGGCTATTTAGCCGCCCAAGCCATTAAGGAGAAATAATTATGTCTGATATCATCATCCGCAAAACAACCAGCACCAACGATCCATTAAACATTGGGTTTATGCGTACATATTATGTGGACGGCAAAGAAGTATATAAGGAAGAACTGGACCAAAATTTAGACATCCGCCAACATGCCGGTCACCTGCCGGATGGAACGGTAAAAGAATTTTTTGAGAATGGCAAACTGTACTTTGAATGTGAAGTAAAAAATGGTGAACGTGACGGAATTTGTCGCATTTACTTTGACAACGGAAAAGTAAATATTGAAAAAAATTACAAAAAAGGGCTCCTGAACGGCAAAGTAAAAATTTTCCACCCCACCGGCAAATTATACAAGGAAATTCATTACACCGATGATATCCAAGACGGCAAGCAAATTAAATATTACTCGGATGGGAAATTTTTAGAAGTATCTGAATACCGTAAGGGTTACCTAAACGGGGACAGCAAAGTCTATACACCCGAAGGCAAAATTCGCAGTGAATGTAAATACAAAAACGATAAAATTGTAGGAGATAAAATTATTTACCACCCCAATGGTACCATTGCTCTTATCTCCCCCCACAAAGACGGCAAACCGCACGGCGTGACAAAAAAATTCGATGAAAGCGGCAAGCTCATTGAGGAATGGTTTTTTGAGGACGGTATTTTGACCCTTAAAAAAGCGCATGAGTAATTCCACTTTTAAGACGAGTGAAAACAAAATTGTATATGTCATCAAGGCCTTTTTTAAAAAAGGCCTTGTTTTTTGAATAAAATTTATTAGACTATGTTGTAGGAGGGGTTGTGTCCTCCTGAACATTGCGTTTATAAAGGAGATACTTATGAATAAAGGTTTCACATTAATTGAGCTACTCGTAGTAGTGCTCATTATTGGGATTTTGGCAGCCATTGCCTTGCCCCAATATACTAAAGCTGTAGAACGCTCCCGTATGGCAGAAGCCGTGCAGGTGCTAGGGGACTTAGCTACCGCGCAACAGGTATATTACATGCAACATAGCGAGTTTGCCGCCTCCAAAGATGCGCTTAACCAAAATGGCGACATTCAATTGCCTGACGGCAGCCCCAACTGGGTGTTGACTGCGGCCATGGCTTCCGGTACCAAACCGCAATCCGCGGCTATTACGCTCACCCGCGACGGCGGTATGTACGATAAAAGCTCCCTGACCATTAACGTGGCAAAAGATGGAAGCATCCACAAATGTTACACAATGGACAAGGATGCTGCTGGCTTTGATTCTGTAGCCCAAGCTATGGATTACAAAGAACCGTGTATCGCCAAAGCTGTAAGAGACCAAAAGATTATAGGCGATTTTGAAAGGAGAGAGGAACTTAGATTCCCGTCTGATACTGACTCGTTTAGGCTGTTGGAACAAGCACAAAAGAAAGCCGTTAAAGAAGAGGTTGTTGAGGAAGAGGCAGAAGCCGCTCTCGATGAAGAAGATATCGAAATACTTAAAGATGTCGAATTGAAAACAGCGGAAAAGTTGCCGGAAAAAGCAATGTATATGGATTACATGCTTCAAGCGGACAAGTAATTGATATAACTTAGCGATAGCACACCCCCGCCAAAAGCGGGGGTGTGCTATGTGCCCAAAAAGTTTTATTTTACCGTAACACGGTATTGCATATCTTCGCGCAAGCTGTTGTGTACAGGGCACCCCTGGGCTAGCTTGGCATATTTTTCTTTTTGTGCTTGATTAAAATGCGTTGGGAACACAAACGTAATATCAAATCCTGTCATACGGCTGTGTTTGTCATCAAATTGCGGGCGCACTTCTACTACAGTCCCCTCCGCATTTTCCCCATGTTTCTCAGCCATAAACCCCACCATTGTCAGCATACACGCCCCCAAGCTGGCGGCTAACATTTCCCCAGGATTAACATCTTCACGCGGGTTATTAAATGCCGTATGGAGCGGTTTTTTACCTTCCCAGGTTGTGGTGGTTTGTAAGTTAGTATGAAGGGTGGTTTTCATCATAACATCCTCCTATTGAACTGTAACAGTTACCTTTACATCCGGCCGTAAGGTCTGATGTACCGGGCAGGCATTAATTGCCGTTACATAAAACTTTTTTTGTGCATTTGTAAAATGGTCCGGGAACGTAAGGCAAATTTTAAATTCCCCCACACGGCGCGGATTTTGCGCCATTACTTTATCAATTTCAATGTGCGCGCCTTCCAGTTTTTCACCACGGACTTGTGCCATTTTGCCCATAATCGTTAAAATACACGCGGCAAAAGCACTGGCCAGCAAATCCGTAGGCGAAAATTTACGTCCTTGTCCCCCGTTATCGGGTGGTAAATCGGTACAAATTTTCTCCCCGGTAGGACCGTGAATAAGCTCGGTCGTTCCATCCCCGGTGTACGTGCAAGAAATGGTAGTCATACAATCTCCTAATCCAATTGGGCCAACTTGTTAAACAAGTCCTTTTGCTCGCGCGAAAGGGTACGCGGCACGTCAATCGTAAGGGTTACAAACAAACTCCCTTTGCTACTAAGTCCCTTGCCGCTAAGTTTTAATTTCTTCCCGTTATGTGTACCGGCCGGCACTTTGACCTGCACGGGGCCGTCTAGCGTAGGCACGGAAATAGTACCACCCAGTGCCGCGGTCCACGGCATAATCACTACAGGGACTGACAAATCTTCCCCTTCCAGGCGAAACATTGCATGCGGGCGTATTTTTACAATCAAATACAGATCCCCCTGACCACGTCGGGTGGGGTTTCCCATCCCTTTGAGTTTAATGCGTTTGCCTTCACTGACCCCCGCCGGCAACTTAACCGTTACTGTACGCCCGTTGGGGATTGTCATTTGCATATTCCCCCCGCGGTGTGCGTCTTCTAAATTAAGCGTCAGTTCGGCTTCTACATCACCGGAAGATTGACCAGCAGCGGCACTGCGCCCAAAATTTTGGCCAAACCCGCCAAAACCACCGCCCATTCCGCCAAAAATACTTTGGAAAAAGTCACTGAAATCTGCACCGGAAAATTGCCCGTTTCCGCTGGAAAATCCGCCAAATCCTTGGCCTGGGTTTCCATCGTATGTGTATTGTTGGTATTGCTGATACGGGTTTCCCCCCGCCGCGCGCGAAGCACCGCCTCCGCGAGCAAAGTTCTGATATCCCTGCTCACCCACTTGGTCATAAATGGTACGTTTTTGCTTATCCGAAAGGACGGTGTAAGCTTCGTTCAAATCTTTAAATTTTTCGGTCCATTTCGCTTTTTCACTTTCGGGGTGCAAGTCCGGGTGGCACTTGCGGGCCTGGGTTTTGAAGGCCTTTTTAATTTCTGCCTCGGTCGCTGTCTTCCCCACGCCGAGAATTTTATAATAATCCTTATATGCTGCCATAAAAATGCCTCCTTTTATACCTCATTTTATATAATTACATCGTTAAAATCAAAACTTCCAGCTGGATATTATTAATTAGTTGGCAACAAACAGCCCCGCATATATGCGGGGCTGTATTGAATCGAAAAAAATCTTACTGTGGGTTTTCAATAGAATCGGTAGAATTTGAAGCCGGGATAGTTCGCACAGCCATTCCTTTCAAATTCAAAAACGAAACAACATCCGCTAAACTGTCCAGTTTCCACATCATTTTTTCAACGTCAGACATGTTTTGTTCACAAGCCGCTTGCCAATGGCGCGATGCAATTTTCATTTCCTCGGGTGAATCCGGCCGCATATGCAGAAGTTTTCCCCCCAATTCTTGTACATAGAAGTCATATTCCCCAAATACGTTGTTGTACAACCAGGAAATACCTGGGGTTTGCAGTTTGCTAGCAGCTTCTATATTTTCCCGCCACTGCACCAATTCTGCAAATTTTTCCACTTCTCCCAAGTTAAGTAGTGCCATACCAGCTGCATAATCCACGGTCCAAGGTGGATTTACAAAATCTTTCCGTAACGAATTCAAAATTAAATCCGCCACGCCATCCCCCTTTTTGCCTAAAAAACCCAACATAGTCAACGCCCGTAATTTTTGGGGTAACGGTCGCTCATGTGCCAAAAATGTCACATAGTATTTAACAGCATCCTCCACGTTCCAAGGATGGATATATGCCCGCGCCAGTAAAATGGGAGAATAAGGAAATTGCTCAAAATAGAATTCTTCTTGAAGATGCAACTTAAATTCCTCTTGCTGTTCGATACTTAAAGTTTCGTCAACATCCTCATAGGGGAGTGCAGCAAAAACAGTATGCGACTCGTTATAGATATCATCCAAAGATCGGGTTTCAAAGGGGCTTTCAACTATAAATTCTTGCAATTTGCGATTCTCTGCTAATTCGTATTTGTAATTTTTTACCACATGTTTGGTATTGTCCGCAACTGAATTATCAGCAGTAACAGGCCATATTTCCCGGGGTTGCGGGCCTTCCATTATTTCTTTTAGTGATTCAAAATGAGTTGTTTTCGGCGCAGAAAGGCGTACCGCCTGAATATGAGAGTCAGCATTTGGCAAGGGAAGTTTTCCTTGTTCTTTCGACGAAGGAATTTCTTTCAAAACAACGCCAACAGGCGGGCGTTTCCCAACACTTTTGGGGATAGCTGTTGCATGCACTTCCAGCCACGGTTTATACGCAAGCTGTTTTTCGAATGCGAGGATTTTTCTTTGTACGGCAAGACTGCGATAATATCCTTTCACGGGCGCCCCCATTTGGGGTGGAATTCTTTTAATGGGCCTAAATTTAGCAGGCCATGGTGCAGACCACACCACGGAGCTCATCAACCCGACCAAGAAACATCCCATTAGTAGATGTCTATAAGTTCTCATACTTTAATTGTAATACAATTACTGATATTCTACTAGGGCCTTAAGGCCCAATTCGTTCTAGGCCCTACCCCCCCCCGCTAACAAGCGGGGGTTTAAAATACAGTCCAACTTTTGTTTATTGGATAGCTGCCATCTTATACACCCAATAAGGCATAGCACGTGTTAACACTACTTTCATACTTCCGTCCTTTTTTACTTTCAGTGTCAAGGCGTCCTCTGGGCCAAGGATCCACAAGTCATATTGATTCGCATATAACATACGCTGACGCGGCTTATAGTAAACATCACTCCCACTATTGTGACGTTCAAATAAACTACTATTGGGGTCCAGCGCATAGGAGGCTACTTCACGCGGAGTAAATGCATACGGATGAATATCTTTAATTCCTTCCACGTTTAGTTGGTGCAAGGGAAGCGGCTGTTCTTTCCCCGATAAAAGAGGTATATACTCCTGACCATACATTCCCAATGTAACGTAAGTAAACGGAGCCAATTCTTTAGCTTGTCCGTTTAACGTAATCTCTATATTCTGGCGCGTAGGAATAGCTACTTGAATTTTTGAACCTTCGGATTTAATCAAAAAAGCCGGGCCAAAAAACTCCCCCGCCTCATTAGAAAGCAGCAAATCTCCTAATTCTTGAAAGGTTAATTTTTCGTAGCTAGGTCCGTCAACATCGCGCAAGGATGGTAGGACTGAATGGAAACGTGCTGCCTCTGCTACCTCGACAGGGAGCGGCAGACGTTGTTCCAAAGCGGCTTTTACCAAGGGAACATGTCGTTTAGCATAATACAATCTTCCTCCCTTATTGTTGATGGCGGCCGTATTGTTCATGGCACGAAACACATAGACGGGCAATTCCTTCGCAAAACTTGCCGGACGAAACGCCGCCTCTCTGCGCAGGGCTTGTAGTCCTCTCATAATCTGTGTTGGTTTAAGAGGTTTCTGTCCCCACACAAAGCCGTTCAATGCGATCAAACACAATAAACACACTCCTATTTTCTTCATTTCCGTACTCCTTTATTCACCTAAATTACTTAGTTGGGGTTTCTTGCAATGTACGTTTTTTAAACGCAGCATAACTGCTTCTATACGTATCAAAACTACTGCCTGGCGGTAGTTGCAAAAACAACCCTCCTTTTTGGGTATCGTACTTCATAAAATCCGCATTACGGGTTAATACAAACAAGCGTCCCTTGTCATCCTTAAACAACATATTTTGCGTGGGAACGTAAAGTGTTTGTCCATCCGTTGTAAATTGTTCAAATAATGTGGATTGAGGATCAAGCGCATAACTTGCAGCATCCTGCGGGGAGAATGCAAAATCCTGAATATTTTCGATACCGCCCACTTCAATGGAATGGAACGGGAGCGGGTTATCTTGTTCCTCCGCCAACGCCTCCTGCATAGTAAGGTTGTGGTTGAGCCGATAACTGGGCCGCATTGCAATCGTTATAAAGGTAAATGGCTTTATATCCTGTTCAAGTGTGACAATAGGCCGCTTAGTAGGCACTGCCGTGGCAATCATCCCCTCGCTATCCTTAATTAAAAAAGCCGAGCCAAACAATTTTTGTCCATCCTGTGCATTGAACAAATAGAACGGCAAGTGGCGCATATCCAACAAAACAGCAGAGACCGGTTTCTCTTTCCATCTTGTCATGGTAAAAGTGGGCTGGCCGTCTTTTTCTATCTCTCTTAATACAGGGCTCTTGATTTCTTCCATAGTTTCCCGCAAGAATGGCGCATACGGCCTACCATAATATATTCTTGCCTTTTTGTGCCCTACCAAAGTAGCCGTATTTTTGGCGGCGGTCAGCACCGTGGAATGTACTGCCTTGGTATACATAGTAAACTTTGGAGTGTTTTGCGCAACTGCGCGCGCAATCTTAGAAGTGGGAATTTTTTGCCCCCATGCGCCGCTACAGATAAACGGTAAGCCAAGTAACGTAAGTACAAATAGTTTCTTCATTTATATACTCCTTAATATATACGGTTCAACAACTTTACACCTTATCTTACCAATCTGCAGATACAGGCACAAGGGAAATTGGACCTATATTTAGCCATCTCTTAGGCCTATATGCACCCCGGGCCCTATGGCCATTTTCATGAGGTTACATGATGAATAGAACAGAATTTTTGCCTGCTCTTGGGCCAACAAAAAAGACACTCTACAAAGAGTGTCTTTTCAAATGGTGGGGCAGCAATTTTTGATGGAGTGCGGGTTCTTAGAACGCCGAGTGGCAATGCACCATTCCCTGTTTAACAGGCAATTAACAGGCAAAAAACAGGCATTTGAAAATTTTATCTATTGGATCTTTGCGCTGCGCTGATGTATGTGTCCCCGTCTTAGAAATATCAGCCGAAATATCCGCCAGAAACACCCCAAATTCCCTACCAGAGATAACAGGGAAATATCAGGCAAGAAATAGAAAAAATACAGGTTGCTTAGGGATTAGTTTGAGTCGCTTTTGGTTGAGGATATAATTCCCATTGTTGTTGCTATTTTTTGAAGTATCTCTTCTAATATTTCGGTTGTTATAAAATCACTAATTGGGCGATTCTGTTCAATAGACTGATTAAGAGTTTCCAAGACTCCTTGAGCTTTATTAAAAAACGGTTTTTGTTTATATAAATCTTCTAATTCGCCAGGTAATAAAAACACATGAAAATCTTCCACTAAATGTTGCAAATATTCTCTGATTTCTTCTTGATATTCTTTTGGTATGTCTGTTATCTTTTTTGCTGATGAGAGAGTAGAAATTTTAGATTTAAGAGCGTTTAACTTATCTAATTCAACAGATGACTTTTTAATAATAGTAAAATAGCTATTCAATCCATCTCCTAAAAAATCAAAGTCTGCGATGATACAAAAAGGAATTGCCGCTTGTGTTAGAAGTGAAGCATATTTTGGGAATTCTCTCTTTCCTCCGCAGTTAAGAACTGAAATATTATATGCGTTTAACCAGTTGGCCCCGGCATGTGTTAGTGTAGATAGTTGTCGCGCTGTAGATTCTATAAATAATTTTAAATCTTCTGTCAAAATAACCATATCTGCAAAAAACATTTCTGCATTTTCTTTATGTAGTAAAATTTGTTTCATTTTGATTGAAGAAGCATCAATGTTTTGTGCCTTTGTTTCGCCATTTTGTTTATGTACAACTATTAAATTTAAATATGGATCATGATCAGAGATGAAATCAGAAGAATGTGTTGTTAAAATCACCTGATTATTAGCTTTTTTACTTAAAAAATCATTGATTCTATCCGATAATACCCTTCTGGCATGAGGATGCAAGAATAGTT
>JBGUMP010000031.1:0-60276 GCA_045116875.1 Elusimicrobiaceae bacterium
CAACATGTACCACACGTTACCGTGATTGAACATGTTCAAAATTTTCTGAGCCCACTCTGCTTCCTGATTGAAACTGGCTACCGTTAACGGTAAAGAAATCACAGATGAGGCAAAGATTACAGCAATTACACCGCTTTGATCTACTTTAAGCGGCAAATAGCTAGTCTGCCCACCATACATGCGGTTGCCCACTTGGCGTTTGGCGTATTGAACCGGAATTTGGCGTTGAGCCGTTTCCAACCATACCACCAACGCGGTAATAACTACAGCTGCGGCAAAAATAATCATTGCCACAAAGAAATCCATTTCGCCCGTTTGCACGCGATTAACGATTTCATTAATAGCGGCAGGCAAACGATCTACGATACCGGCAAAGATGATGAGCGAAATACCGTTGCCCACCCCTTTTTCGGTAATCTGTTCGCCGAGCCACATCACAAACATCGTTCCAGCAGCCAAGGTAATCAACGTAGTAGCAAAGAACAAAAAGTTCGGGTTCACTACCGCAGGGATATCCCCGGCGCCGGTTACGCGCGAGATGGCAAACGTCATCATGCCGCCTTGTAACAAGGCTAAAAACAGTGCAAAAATACGGGTAATTTGGTTTTCTTTGCGTCGTCCACTTTCGCCTTCTTTATGCATGCGGTCCAGTGCCGGGAAAATATGCGCCCCGCGCACTAACCCCATAATAATGGAGGCGTTAATGTAAGGCATAATACCCAGTGCTAAAATGGAAAAACGCCCTAATGCACCGCCCGAAAAGATATTCATAAACCCTAGAATACCGTTTTGGTGCGCCGCAAAAAGTTGACGTAAAACATCCGTGTTAATACCGGGTATCGGGATGGCAGCAGCCACCCGGAAAACAGCCAACGCCCCCAGCACAAAAAGCAGGCGCTTTTTGAGCTCGGGAGCGTTAAAAATATTTGCAACTGTATTATTGGCCATTATTTCGTCTCAATAACGGTTGCAGTACCACCGGCTTTTTCAATCGCGGCTTTGGCCGTAGCAGAAAAGCCATGAGCAGATACTTTGAGGGCTTTGGTTAAAGTCCCGTTGGCCAGTACTTTCACGCGGCAAGCGCAGTGAATAACACCGGCTTTTTTCAAAGCTTCCGGGGTTACTTCCGCACCGGCAGCAAAGAGTTTCTCTAAAGAACCCACGTTTACATAATCGTAACGGGTAGCAAAGTCTTTATTGGAAAAACCGCTTTTGGGCGTATGGCGGATTAAAGGCATTTGTCCGCCTTCTTTGCTTTCTTTGCGGGTGTTACCGGAACGAGAGGTTTGCCCTTTCATTCCTTTGGTGCAGTAGTTACCTAAGCCGGAGCCCGGGCCGATACCCAAGCGGCGTTTGGCTTTACGAGAACCATGTTTAGGGAAAAGTTTATTTAAAGTTACCATATGTTATCTCTCCACAAAACTAGGCGGCCTTGGCTTCGGTTGTTTCTTCGGCTTTGGGCGCTTCTTGGGCGGCTTCTGCTTTTTCAGCTTTGCCGCGCAATACGTTTACAGCATCTTTGCTTTTGAGTTGTTTAAAAGCTTCCATCGTGGCATATACTAGGTTGCACGGATTGGTGCTACCCAAGCTTTTTGCCAATACGTCTTTAATACCGGCAGCTTCAAACAGTAAGCGCGCACCGGAACCGGCAATTACACCGGTACCAGGAGCGGCGGGTTTCATCCATACGGATGCCGCGCCAAATTTGCCGATTACTTCGTGCGGAATTGTATCGCCGACAATCGGGAATGTAATCATGTGCTTGCGCGCATGTGTTTCAGCCTTTGCAATAGCGGCTTGAACTTGGTTAGCCTTTCCAATAGCAACACCCACTTTGCCTTGACCGTTACCGACTACCACTAACGCACGGAAGCCCATGCGTTTACCACCTTTTACTACTTTGGTGGTACGGGCAACGTTAATTACGGTCGTTTTGCCTTCGGCAGCGGGTTTTGCTTTTTGAAACTCGGCTCTTTTGCCTTTCGCTTCTTTTTTCACTTCGTTGGACATTAAATTCACCTATATGACCTTAGAATTTTAATCCTGCTTCACGGGCAGCATCGGCTAACGCTTTAATTCTGCCGTGGTACACGCGGCCACCGCGGTCAAACATTACTTCGGTAATGCCTTGATCGATTGCTTTCTTGGCAATAGCAGCACCGAGGGCTTTGGCAGCTTCGATGCTCTTGGCGGAGGTGTCAAATTTGCCTTCAAATTCTTTAGACAACGTCGTAGCAGACACTAAGGTGCTGTGTGTGTTGTCGTCAATAATTTGGGCATACATGTATTTCAAGCTTCTATATACAGACAAGCGCGGGCGATGTGCACCGTTTTTCAAGAGGTGCCCACGGCTGCGGTCTTTTCTATATTGATATCTTTCTTGTTTAGTAGCCATAATTATTTACCTCCCGCGGCGGTCTTACCAGCTTTGCGAGCAATATGTTCGCCTTGGTATTTAATACCGCTGCCTTTATAGGGCTCCGGCGGGCGGATGCGGCGGATTTTAGCAGCAAAGTCACCTACTAAAAATTTATTGCTGCCTTTAATCGTAACAAACCCGGTTTTGGCATCTACCGTTACGGTAAGGCCTTCGGGAATGTCTAAATTTACCGGGTGAGAAAAACCTAACTCTAAGTTCAGTTTTTTACCGGCCACATTGGCACGATATCCCAAGCCGTTAATTTCCAACACTTTGGTGAAGCCGTTGGTTACACCTTCAATGATGTTGGATACATTGGCACGGGTAGTACCGTGCAAGGCATTTAACGCTTTGTAGTCTTTTTCTTCAATAGAAAAAGTTAACGTACCATTGTCCAATTTGGGGGTAATACCCGCCGGCACGGTGTAGGATAAAGAACCCAAAGCACCGCTGGCAGTAATTACGTTGTCTTTAATTTCCACTTTGGTTTTAGCGGGGACATTGATTACTTTTTTACCAATTCTGCTCATAGTTCCCCCTTACCATACCTGGCACAATACTTCGCCGCCGATTTTGGCCGCTTTGGCTTGTGCATCAGTCATTACACCTTTAGAAGTGGACAAGATAGAAATACCAAACGCACCGCGCACTTTCGGAATATTGTCGTAAGCGCTATATACGCGGGACCCCGGTTTGGAAACACGTTTCAAACCTTGGATGACACATTCGTTTTCGGGCGTGTATTTCAAAAATACTCTTACCACGCCGCCCTTGGTTTCATTGTGGACGGCTTTGAAATTGGCGATATATCCTTCTTCTTTAAGAATGCGCGCAATTTCAGTTTTGATTTTAGAAAAAGGAATATCCACTTTTTCTTTTTTCTTCATATTTGCGTTTCTTATTCTGGTTAAGAAATCTGCGATTGGATCCATATTTTAAGTTGCCCTCCAAACCACTTTCTACTATTCATAGAGTTGGCCCGGTTGAGGCAGCTCCTCCTGTAAATTACCAACTGGATTTTTTAAGACCCGGGATTAATCCCTGGTGAGCCATTTTTCTCAGGCAGATACGGCACAGACCAAAGTCGCGATAATAACCGCGAGCACGACCACAGATTTGGCATCTGTTATGGTAGCGCACTGCAAATTTTTGGTCTTTCGCCATTTTTGCAACCCATGCTTTCGTAGCCATGTTTTTTGCTCCTTATTTACCCGATTTGCGGAACGGCATACCCATGTAATCCATGAGCAAGCGGCCATTCTTATCGTTGTCGGCTGTGGTTACAAACGTAATGTTCATACCATAGGCTTTGGGAGATTTTTCCACATCAATTTCCGGGAAAATATAGTGTTCTTTAATCCCCAAGTTCAAGTTACCTCTCCCGTCAAAGCTCGGGTTGAAGCCTTGGAAGTCGCGGATGCGAGGGCATGCAATGGAAATAAAGCGTTCCATAAATTCATACATGCGAGCGCCGCGTAAGGTTACGCGTACGCCGATGGGCATACCTTCACGCAATTTGAAGTTAGAAATGGACTTTTTAGCCCGGCGAACCTGGGCAGCTTGTCCGGCGATGGCAGTTAAATCGCTCTTGGCAATTTCCATCGCTTTGATATCTTCACGAGCTTCTTTTACGCCAATGTTGATCACAATTTTTGTGAGTTTCGGCGCGGCCATGGGGCTTTTTACTCCCATTTCTTTGAGCAAGGCCGGAAGCACTTTTTCCTTGTACAGGGCCTGCAAAGAAGGAACGTATCCTTCCGGGGCCTTCGTTACTTTAGTTTCTTTCTTAGCAGTCATTTTTCAGTTCCCACTTAGATAATTGCTTCGTTGCATTTGCGGCAGACACGGGTTTTTTTACCGTCGGCCGTAATTTGCACTTTGGGCGTCATGGCTTTTTTGCATTTTTGGCAGACGACCGCCACGTTGGAAGCGTGGATCGGGGCTTCTACCTGCACAATGCCGCCTTGCTTATTTTGAGAAGGCTTTTGGTGTTTGGAAACCATATTTACACCGGCCACTACAACAGTATTTTTAGTCGGGTTGACAGATTTCACTTCGCCTTTTTTGCCTTTGTCTTTACCGGCTAAAATGAGCACGGTATCTTTCGTTTTCACGTTCATACCTATACTACCTCCGGCGCGAGAGAAATAATTTTGAGGAAATTCTTTTCTCTGAGTTCGCGGGCAATCGGACCGAACACACGGGTGCCTTTGGGTTCGCCATTATCGTTAATGATGCAAACAGCGTTGTCATCAAAACGAATATAGGAACCGTCTTTGCGTCTTTTTTCACGGGCTACGCGCACTACTACGGCGCGTACCACGTCGCCTTTTTTAATGGCGGAAGTAGGGATTGCATCCCGGACGGAGCACATAATTACGTCTCCGAGGGTTGCAATATCCCGGTGGTGACCACCGCGCACCTTAAAGCATTGCACTTTACGGGCGCCGGAATTGTCGGCCACATTGAGGATGCTTCTTAATTGAATCATACGTTAAGTAACTCCTAGTTTACCAAACTATGCTCTGGCTTTTTCCACAATTTTGGAAACACGCCATTTGGTCGTTTTAGAAACAGGGCGGGTGCTCATAATTTCCACTTTGTCGCCCAGTTTGCTTTCGTTCGCTTCGTCGTGCGCATGGAATTTGGCAGCACGTTTTAAGGTTTTGCCATAGCGTGCGTCATGTACTAAGCGTTCCACTTTTACCGTGCGGGTTTTATCCATTTTGTCGGATACGATTACACCGGTAAGCACTTTGCGTTGAGCGCGGGTTTCTTTATTTTCCATACAAACCTCTATTTCGCCGCAGCCTTCTGGTTGATTAACGTCTGCAGAAGGGCGATTTCGCGTCTTACAGCGCGCAGTTCCATGGGGTTAGCCAAGGGCGTGGTGCTGTGTTTGAAAAGAAGGTTGAATTTCTTTTCTTGGGCTTTGCCGAGCAGTTCATTCAAGTCGGCTAAAGATTTTTTCTTCAAATCTGCTTTTTCGTTGGTTTTCATACCTTACCTTCTGGTTACCAATTTCGTTTTGATCGGCAGTTTGTCGGAGGCTAAGCGCATAGCACGTTTTGTGTCTTCTTCGCTGGCACCTTCCAGTTCAAACAAAATCCGGCCCGGTTTTACCACGGCAGCCCAGTATTCGGGCGCACCTTTACCTTTACCCATACGGGTTTCGGCGGGGTGTTTGGTGATAGCTTTATCCGGGAAAATGCGGATCCACAATTTACCTTTTTTCTTAATGAAACGAGACAAGGTAATACGAGCCGCTTCAATTTGGCGCGCGGTGATCCATTTGGGTTCCAAAGCTTTCAATCCATATTCCCCAAAGACCACTTCGGTCCCACGTTTGGCATTGCCTTTAATGCGCGGGGCGCTAAAAGGTTTACGATATTTTACTCTTTTCGGCATCAACATAGTTCGTTACCTCTATTTGGCCTCCGTAGCAGCTGTTTCCACAGCTCCTTCGGTCGCGCCGGATTCCATATCACGGTGTTTTTTGAGTTCGTTCATAATCTCTTTAGGAGATTTAGCAAAGTGCGTGCGTTTAAAAATCCACACTTTTACCCCAATTTTACCGCTGATGGTGTTGGCTTCAGTGAAACCGTAGTCAATGTCGGCGCACAAAGTGTGCAGCGGCACGCGGCCTTCACGTTTCCATTCGGTGCGGGCAATTTCAGCGCCACCTAAACGGCCAGATACCATAATTTTAATACCCAGGGCTTTGCCGGAGAGAGCTTTTTCAATAGCTTTCTTCATAGCGGCACCGTAGTGGGCACGTTTTTCCAATTGTTGAGCGATGTTTTGCGCTACTAATTGGGCATCCGTTTCCGGGTTTTTAATCTCAATGACGTTTACAAACGTCTTGCTGCCGGTCATGGCTTCCAGTTCTTTGCGCAGGGCTTCAATGTCAGCACCTTTTTTACCAATCACCACACCCGGGCGGGCGGTGTGAATGTTTACGCGCAAGAAAGCACCGGCTCTTTCAATACCGACATAGCTGATAGCCGCCATTTCGAATTTGCCGTCGATGTGTTTACGGATTTGGGCATCTTCTAAAATGAGCGCCGGCATATTTTTCGGCGCAAACCAGCGGGAGCGCCAATCTTGGATGTATCCTAAGCGAATAGACCGGGGATGAATCTTATGTCCCATAAATTAGCGGCCTCCTTTCTTTTCGTCGGTGACGATTACTGTCAAATGACACATACTCTTTTTGTAGGGCATCGCACGGCCTTGCGGGCCGGGTTGCACTCTGCGAAGATGGCCACTGGGGCCGAGGTTCGCAAACGCCTCTTTAATATAGACGTGGCTGAAGTCCAGCTTTTTGCCAGCTTTGACTTGCAGGTTGGCGGCGGCGCTGTGTAAGGTTTTGGCTACCAAGTCAGCGGTACGTTTGGCAACAAACGGCAATACTTCTTCGGCTGCTTTTACGTTTTTACCGCGGATTTGGTCCAACACCAAGTTTACACGGCGGCTGCCGTAGCGTTGAAATTTGGCTTTTGCACAAGCTTCCATATCAAATCCTCAATCTTATTTCAAGGCAGTGGAATCTTTGGTGATACCACCGTGGCCTTTGAACAACCGGGTGAACGAAAATTCACCAAGTTTAAAACCTACCATACGTTCGGAAACGTAGATGGGAAGAAACTTGCGGCCATTGTGCACCAAAAAGGTGTGGCCCACAAATTCCGGCACGATTGTGCACGCTCTTGCCCATGTTTTAATAGGTTTCTTTTCGTTGGAAGCATTCATTGCTTGAACCTTTTCCAACAGGTTTAAGTCTACAAACGGACCTTTTTTAGTTGATCTTCCCATACTTATTTAACCTTGTTTTTTCTTCTGTCGCTCACAATCATCCAGCTAAACGCTTTCTTGGTGGAGCGGGTCTTTAGACCGCGGGCAGGCTGGTTCCACGGAGAGCGCGGAATGTTGCCGCCTTTACCATGGCCGCGGCCACCACCCATGGGGTGATCGACAGCGTTCATCGCGCTACCGCGTACAGTCGGGCGGTTGCCCAGGTGGCGGTTGCGCCCGGCGTTACCGATTACGATGTTGCCATGATCTACGTTACCTACTTGGCCGATCGTGGCGCAGCAGTCACTGGGGACTAAGCGGATTTCGCCAGACGGCATTTTGATGTGGGCATAACCGGCTTCTTTAGCCATTAACTGTGCTTGGGAACCGGCGCTGCGTGCAAGTTGTGCACCTTTGCCGACTTTCAATTCGATAGCGTGGATAAAAGTACCTTCAGGGATATATTTCAAAGCAAGGCAGTTACCCACTTTAATATCAGCAGTCGGGCCAGACATGAGTGTATCGCCCACTTGTACGCCTACGGGTTGCAAGATGTATCTCTTATCACCATCAGCGTAGTTTAAAAGGCAAATACGCGCGCTGCGGTTCGGATCGTATTCAACGGACACGACTTTAGCCGGCACGCCGTATTTTTCTCTTCTAAAATCAATTTGTCTGTAAGCACGTCTGTGGCCACCGCCAATGTGACGTACCATTACCATACCGGTGTTATTTCTTCCGCCGGTTTTGCGAAGACCTTTGGTCAGCCGTTTCTCGGGCGTGGTCTTGGTAATATCGGAATAATCCGACACCGTGATCGTGCGGCGAGACGGGGTATAAGGTCTAAACGATTTAATAGGCATAGTTAGTAGTTCTCCTTCTCTACTTCGCAGTGGCTTCTACCACTTCGATTTTATCGCCTTCTTTCAAAGTTACAAAGGCCTTTTTATAATCAGGCCGTTTGCCTTCGAAACGACCCATGCGATGGGTCTTGCCCGTGACGGAAATGGTGTTAATCTTTACAACGGTTACGTTGAAGATTTTTTCCACCGCGGTTTTAATTTCGCCCTTGGACGCATTCTTTGCTACGATAAAACCATAGCGGTTGTGATTGTCGCGTTCAATTAAGCTTTTCTCAGTTAAGAGGGGCTTTTTTAATGTATCGTAAGCGCCGGACATTAGTTGGCCTCCTTGGCAAACGTTTTGGTAAGCGTATCCACAGCGTCTTTGGTGAAAATCACTTTGGTGCTGTTTAATACTTCATACGCATTGATATCTTGCGTTTGCATATGGGTTAAGCCCGCTACGTTGCGGCAGGCTAATTTGGCATTTTCGTCGGCGAAGTTATCCAACACCAACGGTTTGCGCCCAGCGGCTAACGCTTCCATTACTTCGGCAAACGCTTTGGTTTTGGGTTCTTTGAATTTCAAAGAATCCACTACCACCAAGTTGCCTTCGGCTAATTTGGTAGAAAGAGCCATGGCAAGCGCGGTGCGGCGTTTGGCAGCCGGTAAATCTTGGCGGTAGGAATGAGGAGTAGGACCCCACGCTACACCGCCGTGGCGGAATTGTACGGCACGCAAAGACCCTTGACGGGCGCGGCCTGTACCTTTTTGTTTCCACGGTTTTTTACCCGTACCGGAAACTTCCGCACGGGTTTTTACATCAGCCGTACCGCTGCGTTGGTTAGCCAAGAAAGCGGTAATGACTTCGTGCAAGAAAGTGGGATTTGCTTTCACACCGAACAAAGAATCCGGCAGAGAGATGGTCCCTTTTTCTTTTCCTTTTAAATCTAAAACTTTTGTTTCCATAGGTCCAAGTCCTTACTTCTTGTTGGCAGCTTTAGAAGCAGAGATCTTGTTCTGCTGAGGTGCCACATAGTGTTTTTTGTATTTGGAAGTTTCTAAGACGGAAACGATAGAGCCGCGGGCTCCCGGGACGGAACCTTTTAAGAATAAGAGTCCGTTTTCGTTGTCCACTTTGATAACTTCAATCTTGGCTACTGTATGGGTGGTGGTACCATAATGGCCAGCCATGCGCTGACCGCTGATTACTTTACCCAAAGAGCGGCGGGAACCTAAAGACCCCGGAGCGCGGCTGCGGTCGGATTGACCGTGCGAATCCGGTTGGCCGGCAAAGCCGTGGCGTTTCATACCGCCGGCAAAACCGTGGCCTTTAATTTTACCCTGCACGTCTACATAGTCGCCGGGTTTAAAGATTTTTTCAAGTGAAATGACTTGACCAATTTCAAAACCAGTTACATCCGCGACACGGCATTCTTTCATGTGTCTGACCGGGGCAACATTGGCCTTTTTGAAATAACCCAGTTCGGGTTTATTGAGTTTGCTTTCTTTCACTTCGCCAAAACCCACACATACGGCGTTATAGCCGTCTTTTTCTTGGGTTCTGACACGCACAACTTTGCAATCGCCCGCTTTTACAACGGATACGCCATGCAGGTTGCCTTTTTCATCAAAGAGCTGGGTCATGCCCACTTTTTCGCCGATTACGAAACGAAACGTAGCCGGAGCTTCTTTGACAGTTTCTGCTTTGGCCGGTTCAGCAACGGTTGTTGCCTCTTGGGCACCAGCAGCTTGTTTATTTTCTTCTGTCATACGTGTTTACTTTTCCTTAGTTGCTTTTAATGGCCACATCTACACCGGCGGGCAAATCCAATTTCATGAGTTCGTCCACAGTTTTAGAGGTGGGGCTTTTTAGATCAATCAAGCGTTTATGAATACGCATTTCAAACTGTTCTCTGCTTTTCTTATCGGTATGAGGAGAGCGAAGTACGGTGTACTTTTTAATCCGAACCGGCAAGAGAACAGGACCCGCCACGATAGCGCCCGTTTTTTGCGCGGTTTCTACAATGCGCGAAACAGAAGCGTCTAACATGCGATGGTCATAAGAACGCAGTTTAATGCGGATTCTTTCTTGGCCAATTACATTGGCTTTTTTAGCTGTTTTTTCTGCCATTTTTAGTTTTTTCCTTAATGTTTTTTTACAAATTATTTATCGGCAGAAAACCCTATACCTGTCCTCTCTTCCGTCGGGACGGGCTAGGAAATTCCTGCCATAAAAATAACTCAGTACAGTTTATTATACTAAATTATTGTCGTGGTGTCCAGTTTCTTAGCACGTTCACCATGTGCGTAAAACGAACACTTTTCCTGTTGCATATATTGTATAATAATTAAGTTGTTTTGTAAAGAGAAGGATATGACCAAAAATTACGGACTTACCATTGTAAAAGATTTCCCTGTCAAGGGAGTTAATTTTATTGATATTAACGGTCTCTTAGATGACCCCGCTTGTTTCCGGGCCGTTGTTGACCGGTTTTGCACGCTTATCACGCAAAACATTCCGGCCGACGTGTTGAAAAACGCAGCCATCCTTACGCCGCAAGCGCGCGGTTTTTTGTTTGCTACCCCCGTGGCCTATAAACTGGAGCTACCCATTGTGTGCGTGCGCAAGAAAGGGAAAATCCCCAACAAACCCTATACGTTCCACATCACCAATGAATATGATGATTACGATATGGAAATTGATAGTGATATTCTAGCCAAACATACAAACTATATCTACATTGATGATATTTTTGCCACCGGGCAAACACTGGCCGGCATTGAGGAAGCTATTGCTAAAAAAGGGAAAAAGGTGATATTAGCCCTACACGTAACGGCTGTTCAAGCCCTAAAAGGCATCCGGGAAAATACCCCCGCACTTAAAAACTTACTCAGCAAAGAGATTATTTAATAAATACCCTCCCGCGTTATTGGGAGCCCGGCACGCTCTACCTGGAATCCAAAAACTTCTCCAGCGCTCCACACACGCGGGATAGACACCTCTAACGGGATAAATTGCGGTGCCACCAGCACCGATAAAAATTCTTGTTGCCGCGGATAGACCTCCAATTGCACCAAATATCCGCCCTCTACTGCTATCGTCTTTAAGCTACTAGGGCCGTCGTCTATCAAATTAGGGATATCCGTTTGAATAAATAAAACGGGGTCCCTCAAATCAGCCGCCTGTTTGAGTAGCTCCGGATTCTGCACGGCAAACAGCTGTCCCGTTGTCTTAAATTCGTACGAAAACACCGGAACCGCCATCAATAACCCCAACCAAAACACAGCACTTTTTTCATATGTATTCCGCTTATATACTCAAGTATAATTGGTGGATATTTCTTTATCAAGTACAATGCTAAAAATCAAAGCCCCGGCCTAAACCGGGGCTTTGATTGTACTGCTTTGAATGAATCTTATGCAGCTACTTTGGCAGCCGTGCGTTTTTCCACAATCGCTTTAGCGACGTTGGCAGGTACTTCGGCATAGTGGCTCGGTTCCATCGTGAACGAGGCGCGGCCTTGAGACAAGGAGCGCACGTTGGTGGCATACCCGAACATTTCAGCCAGCGGTACTTCGGCACGTACATAGCGTACGTTGCCGCGCACACCCATCTCGCCGATTTGACCGCGGCGGGAGCTCAAGTCCCCAATGATATCACCGAGGTTAGCTTCCGGAGCGACTACTTCTACTTTCATAATCGGTTCCAAGATGACAGGGTTGGCTTTTTTAGCGCCATCTTTAAGGGCCATAGAAGCGGCAATTTTAAAGGCCATTTCCGAAGAGTCAACTTCGTGGAAAGAACCGTCAAATACGGCTACTTTGAGGTCCACTAACGGATACCCAGCCAAGGCACCGGAATCCAAGGCTTCGCGGCAACCTTTTTCAATAGCAGGGATGTATTCTTTGGGAATACGGCCTTGGGTGATTTCGTTGACGAATTCAAACCCTTTGCCTTTTTCCTGCGGTTCTAAGCGCAAGAATACGTGACCATATTGACCGCGACCACCGGACTGACGTACGAACTTGGTTTCTTGTTCCACAGTCTTGGTGATGGTTTCGCGGTAGGCTACTTGCGGCGCGCCTACGTTGGCTTGCACGTTAAATTCACGTTTCATGCGGTCTACAATGATGTCCAAGTGAAGTTCGCCCATACCCGAAATAACGGTTTGGCCGGTTTCTTCATCCGTGCGCACGCGGAAGGTTTGGTCTTCTTCAGCCAAACGAGCCAAGGCGTTGGACATTTTTTCTTCATCGGCTTTAGATTTCGGTTCTACAGCGATGGAGATTACCGGTTCCGGGAAGGTAATGCTTTCAAGCACAATCGGGGCATCCGGAGAGCAGATCGTTTGACCGACGCGGGAGTTTTTAATAGCTACCGTGGCAGCAATTTCCCCGGCGGAAAGCTCTTTTACTTCTTCGCGTTTATCAGCCATCATACGCATCATACGGCCGAAACGTTCCGTGGCATTTTTGCCCGGGAAGTAAACTGCATCTCCGGCTTTAATGGTACCGGAATAAATGCGGAAGAAACTGAGTTTTCCTACAAAGGGGTCGGTTTGTACTTTAAAGATAAGGCCACAGAACGGCTCGCTGTTAGAAGGTTTGCGAGTTACTTCTTCACCTGTATTGGGGTTTGTACCTTTTACTGCGGGCACATCTACAGGAGAGGGTAGATAGTCGTTTACGCAGTCCAAAAGCGGTTGGACGCCTTTGTTTTTGTAAGAAGAACCACAAATAACCGGGAAGAATTTACCCGTTAACGTTCCTTTGCGGATAGCCGTTTTGATTTCTTTTTCTGTAAAATTGGTATCACCGTTGAGGTAGCGTTCCATGATGGCTTCATCAAAGTCAGCCAATTTTTCCAACATTTCGTTGCGATATTGTTCGGCTTGGTCTTTGAGTTCGGCAGGAATTTCACCTTCGGTAAACGTAGCACCGTTGTGATCGCCATCCCATACAATGCCTTTCATTTTGACTAAGTCAATCACACCGACAAATTTATCTTCGGCGCCGATAGGCAATTGAATCGGGCAGGCGTTACCGCCTAATTTTTCCTTAATGGAGTTAGCGGAGCGGATGAAGTCCGCACCAATGCGGTCCATTTTGTTAATGTAGGCAATTCGCGGTACATGGTATTTATCGGCTTGGCGCCATACCGTTTCGGATTGCGGTTCCACGCCCTGTACGCCGTCAAAGCAGCATACAGCGCCGTCGAGTACACGCAGGGAACGTTCTACTTCGGCGGTAAAGTCCACGTGTCCGGGAGTGTCAATAATATTGAGCTGACAATCTTTCCACACACAGTAGATGGCCGCGGAAGTAATGGTAATACCACGTTCACGTTCTTGTTCCATCCAGTCGGTTACAGAGGCACCATCGTGCGTTTCACCGATTTTATGCACTTTCCCGGTATAGTACAAAATACGTTCGGAAGTGGTGGTTTTACCGGCATCAATGTGCGCGATAATACCGATGTTGCGAATTTTCTCTAACGGATAGGTTTTAAATTCAGCCATATCTTTCTAGTCCCAATTACCATTTAAAGTGAGCAAACGCGCGGTTGGCTTCAGCCATTTTGTGCACGTCTTCGCGTTTTTTGAACGCGGTACCTTCTTTCTTGGCGCCCAAGATGATTTCTTCGGCTAATTTTTCAGCCATGGGGCGGCCTTTGCGGCTTTGTGCCGCACCGATGAGCCAGCGCATAGCTAACGTGGTGCTGCGCAACGGTTTTACTTCGGTAGGCACTTGGTAGTTGGCACCACCCACACGGCGGGCTTTTACCTCCACCAAGGGGCGTACATTTTCAATGCATTTGTTAAAAACGTCAATGGCGTTTTCTTTGGTTTTTTCGGCAATGATAGCCATCGCATCATCTAAAATGCGTTCGGCGGTGGCAGTTTTGCCTTCAAAATTTAATTTGTTAATGAACCGGGCCACGAGCACGGAATTGTATTTGTAATCCGGCGCGGGGAGCGGTCTTCTGTCTCTGGGTCTTAAACCTTTTCTTGGCATATTCTAATTCACTCCTAAAAAATTATTTACCAGCTTTCGGGCGTTTTACGCCATAAAGCGAGCGGCCTTGTTTTCTGTTTTCAACGCCGGCGGCATCTAAGGCACCGCGAATGATGTGATAACGCACACCTGGCAAGTCTTTCACACGGCCACCGCGCACGAGCACGATGGAGTGTTCTTGCAGGTTATGCCCCACACCCGGGATGTAAGCAGTCACTTCCATTTTGGACGTGAGTTTCACACGGGCCACTTTGCGTAAAGCAGAGTTTGGTTTTTTAGGGGTGGTGGTATAAACACGGGTGCAAACACCGCGCCGTTGGGGGCAGGCTTGCAACGCGGGCGATTTGGTTCTATTTTGTTCTTTTGCCCGACCGTATTTTACTAATTGGTTTACTGTTGGCATTACTTCTCTCCTATTTTGTTTCTTTACGTTTTTGGTTAAACTCTTTGGCAATTTGCCGCGCGGAAATACCAGTACCCGCGGGGATCAAATGGCCTACGATTACATTTTCTTTGAGGCCTTGCAATTCGTCAATTTTGCCTTCAATGGCGGCGTCCGTCAAAACCTTGGTGGTTTCTTGGAACGAAGCCGCGGAAATGAACGATTCGGAAGCGATAGACGCCTTACTAATACCTAACAGGATGGTCTCAGCATCGGCCAAACGTTTGCCAGCGGCTTTCATCTTGGCGTTTTCGCGCAGCCAACGGCCACGGCTGATAACTTCTCCTTTCAGGAAGTGGGTGTCCCCCGCATCCAGAATTTTCACGTTCCCTAACATTTGACGGACAATAACCTCAATATGTCTGTCGTTAATGGTTACGCCCTGCAAGCGGTACACTTCTTGGATGGCGTTTAATAGGAACTCTTGTGCTTCTTTTTCACCCTTCACGCGCAGCACGTCGTGAGGATCAATGGCACCGTCGGTAAGGGCTTCCCCTACACCTACGTGGTCACCTTCATATACTACTAAGTGTTTGCCTTGCGGAATGCTATATTGCTTTACCTGATTGGTTTCTTCATTACGCACGACAACTTCAATCAAACCTTTGGGCGAAGTTTCCAAGCTGACAATCCCTTCAAACTCGGAAATAATAGCCGGGTTATGGGGACGGCGTGCTTCAAACAACTCCGCGATACGGGGCAGACCGCCGGTAATATCTTTGGTACCGCCGGCTTCGCGGCCGATTTTGGCTAACACGTCACCGGGTTCTACGTCTTCTCCATCTTCTACCATCAAGATGGTATCAATCGGCAGGGGCAAGTTCATGGCTTTGCCTTTACCGCCGCTGATGCTAATGCGGGGGTTATTTTTCCCGCCGCGCGAAGCCGTAATTTTGCGTTCAATTACGCCCGTTACTTTGTTGCGCTCTTCTTGCAAAGTGATACCTTCAATCACATCCGTCAACTTCACGGTCCCTTTCGTTTCCGCGAGCACCGGGATAGAGTGCGGGTCCCACTCAGCTAACAAGGCGCCTTTCTTTACGGTTGCTTTATCTTGTGTTAAGATTGTGGCACCGTACTGAATCTTGTATTCTTTTATTGTACCATTTCCAGCGGTCACAAAGATAGACCCATTTCTGGAAATGCAGATTTGGTTGTCATAACGGTTGGTAATAATTTTGACATCTTTAAACGTTACCTTGCCGTCAATATCCGCCACAGCTTGGCTGCGGGATAACACACGGGAAGCCGTACCACCGATGTGGAATGTACGCAAGGTTAACTGCGTACCAGGTTCGCCGATGGATTGTGCGGCAATAATACCCACCGAGTCTCCGGGATTACTGTTAGAAGCTGTAGCCAAAGACAAGCCGTAACATTTAGCGCAGACACCATAGGGGGCTTCGCAGGTTAATACTGAGCGAATCCGTACAGATTCTACGCCGTATTTCTTTACTTCTTTGGCTTGTTCTAAAGTAATTAAATCACCTTCTTTGATGATGGTTTTTTCTTCTTCTTGCCCATTGGCTTTTTGTACTTTTACTACCACATCTTCTAAGGAAGTGCGGCCCAAAATACGTTCATCCAAGGGTTCCACCATTTCTTCGCCGCTCATTAAGGATTTAACTACAATCCCGTTATGAGTTCCGCAGTCTTCTTCGGTGATGACTACGTTGTGGGCCACGTCCACCAAACGGCGGGTTAAGTAACCGGCGTCGGCCGTTTTCAAAGCCGTATCGGAAAGACCTTTACGTCCACCGTGTGTGGAAATAAAGTATTCGAGCACGGACAGCCCTTCGCGGAAGTTAGCGGTAATCGGGTTTTCAATAATTTCACCTTGACCACCGGTTAGTTTCTTCTGCGGTTTAGCCATTAGTCCGCGCATACCGGCCAACTGGCGCACCTGTTGGCGGGAACCACGGGCACCGGAATCGGCCATTAAATAAACAGAGTTGAAGCGTTGCCCGCCATGTTCTTTATTGGTAGGATCGTATTTGGATTCTTCAAACTTTTTCATTTCTTTGAAAAGTTCGTTAGCCACGTCATCAGTGACGCGGGTCCAAATATCGATTACTTTGTTATAACGTTCACCTTCGGTAATAATACCAGCTTCTGCCTGGGCTTGAATTTTGGCTACTTCGGATTTTGCCTTTTTGATCATGTCTTTCTTGGCAGAAGGAATGGTCATATCGGCAATGGAAATAGACAAGCCAGACAAGGTAGCATAGTGGTACCCCATCTTCATGATGTTATCTAAGAGTTGCACGGCAGCAGCGCGACCATACTTTTTGCTCTTATAACATTCATCTACTAGGGCGCCCAATTCTTTCTTACCGATGGTTTTGTTAATAAATTCCCAACCTTTGGGCAATGCTTGGTTGAAAATAATGCGCCCTACCGATGTAAAATCTTTCCATTGGGCAGGATCGGTAACTGTTTTGCCTTTGGCATCCAATTCCGGCACAGCATTCATACCACGTACTTTAATCTTGGCGTGATAAGAAAGTTTCCCATATTCCAAAGCAACTAGTGCTTCTTCTTTGGAGCCGAAGATAGCGCCTTCACCAATATCCCCGTCTTTAATAGTGGTAATCCAGTTGACACCCAATACCATATCATGGGAAGGGGCGGCAATCGGTCTGCCAGAGGCGGGAGATAAAATGTTGTTGGAGGCCAACATCAAGGTGCGGGCTTCCATTTGCGCTTCCAAGGAAAGCGGCACGTGTACAGCCATCTGGTCACCGTCGAAGTCAGCGTTGAAAGCCGCACAAGTTAAAGGGTGAAGCTGAATTGCTTTTCCTTCAATCAGTACAGGTTCAAAGGCCTGAATACCTAAACGGTGCAAAGTAGGAGCACGGTTGAGCATAACCGGGTGAGCTTGAGTTACTTTTTCCAAAATATCCCAAATTTCCGGACGCACTTTTTCCAACATCTTTTTGGCGGATTTAAGGGTTGTTCCCTCACGTTTCATTAATTCACCAATGATGAAAGGTTTGAAAAGTTCCAACGCCATCAATTTCGGCAATCCGCATTGGTGAATTTTCAAGTTTGGGCCTACTACGATTACGGAACGGCCGGAATAGTCCACACGTTTACCGAGTAAGTTTTGGCGGAACCGGCCATGTTTACCTTTAATACTGTCAGACAAGGATTTAAGCGGTCTGCCACCGGGGCCGATAAATACTTTGCCGCGGGCACCGTTTTCAATGAGTGCATCCACCGCTTCTTGCAAGAGGCGCTTTTCATTATAAATCATTACTTCCGGCGCGCGCAAGGATTCGATGTGTTTGAGACGGTTGTTGCGGTTGATAATGCGGCGATATAAGTCGTTCAAATCAGAGGCAGCAAAACGGCCCCCATCAAGCGGTACTAACGGACGCAAATCCGGTGGGATGACGGGCAATACGCTTAAAATCATCCATTCCGGGCGGTTGCCACTTTCTTTAAACTCTTCCATCGTTTTAATGCGGCGGATGAGTTTGGTGCGTTCCATTTCGCTTTGCGTGTTTTTGAGTTGTTCGTGCAAAGCCGGGATTTCCTTGTCAAAATCAATACCTTCCAGTAAGGTTTTGATAGCCGGTGCACCGATATCTACTTTCAAGCGGGAACCGTGTTTTTTGCGGGCTTCGCGCACTTGTGCATCGGAAAGTAGCGTACCTTTCTTAAAGTCCGGGCGACCGGTTACGTTATCGATACAATCTTCCAACACCACATAGGCAGCGTAATAAACAACACGTTCCAAATCACTGGTACGTTGATCCAACAAAATACCAATGCGGGACGGGTTTTTGCGTAAGAACCACACGTGGGCTACCGGCACAGCTAATTCAATATGGCCCATGCGTTCGCGGCGCACTTTGGCCTCGGTCACTTCCACGCCGCAGCGATCGCATTTAATGCCTTTGTATTTGGGCCAGCGGTATTTACCGCAGGCACATTCAAAGTCTTTGGTCGGCCCAAAGATACGTTCGCAGAATAAGCCGTCTCGCTCCGGTTTCAAGGTACGGTAGTTAATGGTTTCGGGTTTTTTCACTTCCCCAAAAGACCAAGCCGTTATTTGTTCCGGGCTGGCGATGCCTAAACGAATGGCATCAAAGTCAAAAAAGTTTAAGTCGTTATTTTTTTTCACTTTTTTCGTTTGCATGTGTTTATCTCCCGCCTATTTGGCTTCCTCTTTGCTGGCCGCGGAAGCCTCTGCGGCAGGTTTTTCGGCAGTTTCCACGACGGTATTATCACCATTTTCGTGTTTCTGCAGTAAGTCCACACTCAAGCCCAAGGCCTGCAATTCTTTAATAAGTACTTTAAAGGATTCCGGCACGCCGGGAGAGGTGGGAGCTTTGCCTTTTACAATAGATTCATACATCTTGGTGCGGCCATCATAATCGTCAGATTTGACGGTTAAGAATTCTTGCAAGGTGTACGTAGCACCGTACCCTTCCATGGCCCACACTTCCATTTCCCCGAAGCGCTGACCGCCGAATTGCGCTTTACCACCTAACGGTTGGCGCGTAATTAAGCTGTAAGGCCCCGTGGAACGGGAGTGAACTTTGTCTTCCACCAAGTGGATTAGTTTCATCATGTACATGTAACCAATGGTTACTTTTTCTTCAAAGGGTTCACCGGTTCTTCCGTCATACAAAGTAATACGGCAGTAATCATCCGGCAGGTATTTGGCGGCATATTCTTCGCGCGCTTTACCTTTCAGGCCCTTATCATCCAAAATTTTCTCTTTGGCTTTGCGGATTTCGTTGACTACATCTTCTTCGCTCGGTCCATCAAATACAGGGGTAGCAGCATTGTAATGCAAATAATGTGCAGCCCAGCCGAGCATAGTTTCTAAGAGCTGTCCTACGTTCATACGAGAAGGAATACCCAACGGAGAAAGCACAATATCAAGCGGTGTGCCATCGGGTAGGAACGGCATATCTTCTTCCGGCAAGATACGAGCTACTACACCTTTGTTTCCGTGACGACCGGACATTTTGTCACCTACGTGTAATTTGCGTTTGGAAGCAATATACACTTTGACCGATTTATTCACGGTAACCGCCAGTTCATCACCTTGTTTAGAAAATTCACTTTCGCGGCGATAGTGTTCTTCCGCTTTCTTTTCCAAAAGTTTGTAAAGCGCGGTTAAGCGTTCTTCTTCCTTCTTCAAAG
Source organism: Elusimicrobiaceae bacterium (assembly GCA_045116875.1). GTDB lineage: Bacteria > Elusimicrobiota > Elusimicrobia > Elusimicrobiales > Elusimicrobiaceae > Avelusimicrobium. The sequence goes on from JBGUMP010000031.1 coordinate 19,676, forward strand.
CAGCGGCATTTTTGATGGTTTCGCGCGCATTGGCAATGGCGGTTTTGCGTTGTTCTTTGAGCAAGGCAACCGTATTATCGCGTTCTTCAAGCAATGCGGCGGCACGTTTCTTTTCTTCGTCTTTGGTCAATTTTTCTTTGCGCACAAAAACGCGGGTGCCTAACACTTTGCCGCTGGTTCCGGGCGGCACGCGCAAGGAAGCATCTACCACATCATCGGCTTTTTTACCGAAGATTACTTTTAAGAGGCGTTCTTCCGGAGTGAGTTGTTGTTCCCCTTTAGGGGTTACTTTACCGACTAAAATATCGCCGGGTTCCACTACAGTAGCCGGGAACACAATCCCGTCATTATCCAAGTGGGACAACGCTTCTGTACCAATGTTTGGAATATCGCGGGTAATTTCTTCGGCGCCCAGTTTAGTATTGCGGGCATCGACCGTAAATTCGTGCAAATGCACGGAAGTAAATACATCTTCTTTAATCAAACGGCTGGATACCAAAATAGCGTCTTCGTAGTTATATCCTTCCCAGCACATAAAACCGACGAGCATATTGCGCCCCAAGGCCAAATAGCCGTTATCCATAGCAGGACCGTCGGCAATTACTTGGCGGGCTTTTACGTCATCCCCGGTTTTTACAATGGGGTGCTGATTGATACAAGTATCTTGGTTGGAACGTTTGTATTTCAAAAGTTCATATACATCACAGGTGCCGTCTTTGGCTTCTACCACAATTTTGGAAGCGTCGGCAAATTGCACACGGCCGGCACGTTTGGCTACCACCGAGGTGCCCGAGTCGCGGGCAACTTCGTGTTCAATACCGGTGCCCACATACGGAGCTTCCGGCATTAAGAGCGGTACGCCCTGGCGTTGCATGTTACAACCCATCAAAGCACGGTTGGCGTCGTCGTGTTCCAAGAATGGAATGAGTGCCGCAGATACACTGATTACCTGCAAGGGGGACACGTCCATATAGTCCACTTCTTTGGGGGAAATCATCGGATAGTCCGCGCGCACACGGCAAGCCACTGCATCGGTATCAATTTTACCGTCTTTGGTGGTAGGCGTGTTGGCCTGGGCCACAAATTTATCGTCTTCTGCGTCGGCAGTTAATTCTTCAATCGTGTCCGTTACTTTACCGTTAACTACTTTGCGATACGGTGTTTCAATAAGACCGTATTTATTTACTTTAGAGTAGCACGCTAAAGAAGTAATTAACCCGATGTTCGGACCTTCCGGGGTTTCAATCGGACAGACACGGCCGTAGTGCGTATAGTGTACGTCGCGCACTTCGAAGCCGGCACGTTTACGGTTAAGACCACCGGGCCCCAAGGCGGATAAACGACGTTTGTGCGTAAGTTCACCCAGGGGGTTAATTTGATCCATGAACTGAGACAATTGAGAAGTACCGAAGAACTTGCGAATGATTGCTTGCACAGGCTGCGCGTTAATTAAAGCACGCGGCGTGGGAGTGGTCAATTCGCGGTTCATGCGGTCACGAGCGGTTTTAGCCATTTGATGCAACCCAATGCGAATTTGGTTTTCTAAAAGTTCACCAATTCCGCGGACGCGGCGGTTGCCTAAGTGGTCAATATCGTCCACTTTAAACGAGAAATTATCCCCGTACATCTTTTGCGCATCTTCGCCCGCGTTAAGTGCCAAGAGGTACTTAATGGTAACTACAACGTCTTCGGTTGTTAAGGTGCGGCGGTTGTCTTTGGGGGTGTTGTATTTCTTGCATTTGAACCCTTTGATGAGTTCAAACATGTTGGCAAATTTTTTGTTGATTTTATAGCGGCCAACAAAGCTTAAATCGTAGCGGCGCAAGTTTTCAAAAATCAAGTTATCCAAGAAAGATTCCGCTTGGGCTTGTACCACAAAGTCTTGCCCGCGCATTTTCTTGTAAATTTCAGCTTGCGCTTCTTTGGCAGTGCGTACGGCGTCTTTGCGTTCCAACGTAGCCAAAATGGCCGGGTCTTCCTGACGCGGTTTGCCTGCAATTACTTTTATCGTTTTGACTTTCTTTTCAATTAAAGTACGGAACAATTTGTCGTCAATCGGCAAGGCAGCTTTTTCATCCAAGTTCCACAACACTTCGCCGGTGGCCGGATCATAAATATCATCGGCTGCATATCGGCCCACCACGCTATCCACGCTGGAGGGTTTTACATCGATATCTTCGCATTTGTAGAAGGTCTGGATAATTTGTGCGTTGGTTTCCAAACCACAAGCGCGCAGGAAGGTAGAAGCAGCTACTTTTTTCTTGCGGTCAATACGGACCCACAATACGTTAGCCAAGTCGAAAGAGAATTCAATCCATGCGCCGCGATACGGAATAATGCGGGCTACATACAAACGTTTACCGAAGGTGGACTGTTTCTTTTCTTCATCTTCTTCAAAAATAATGCCCGGAGAGCGGTGCATCTGACTGACTACTACGCGTTCTGCGCCGTTAAATACAAAACAGCCGGCATCGGTCATAAGGGGTAAATTACAAAGGGTTACATCTTGTTCAACGCCCACTTTGTAGTTCCCGTTCTTTTGCTTCATGTCTAAGCGTAAAGTGGCTTTGAGCGGGGCGTCAAAAGTGCTATCGCGCACGGTAGCTTCTGCCGGGGTGGCATAGCGGGGGGTGCACAAATCATATTTAATAAATTCTAATTTCATGCTGCCGTCGGGCGCTTCCACAGGGAATACGTCCGCAAAAGCGGCTTGCAAACCTTTTAGTTCACGTTTGGACGGTGCTACATTCTCTTGCAAGAAATCCTTAAAGGAATTCTTCTGCATGTCCAGCAAATCGGGTAAGGGAAGTTTGGTGGAAATTTTGCCGAAATTTGTTTGTTTTTCAATCATTTCTAGTTTCTTCCTGCTGTATCGGGCGAGGAGCGCAACGCACTACACTTTTCGCCAGTACCTTTACGGTACGTAATCCCACCCCCACAAGGGGGATGGGATTAAATGAGTCGGTTGATTATTTGAGTTCTACGGTGCCGCCGGCTTCGGTCAATTTCTTTTTCATTTCTTCAGCTTCGGCTTTGGCAACGTTTTCTTTTACCGCTTTGGGGGCGCCTTCAACCAAGTCTTTGGCTTCTTTCAAGCCCAAGCCGGTAATTTCGCGCACTACTTTAATGACGGCAATTTTTTTAGCAGCGTCAACAGCGGTCAACACGACGTTGAATTCGTCTTTTTCTTCAGCGGCAGCGGCACCAGCAGCAGCGGGAGCAGCGGCAACAGCTACGGCCGGGGCAGCAGCTTTTACGCCGAATTTTTCTTCAATCGCTTTCACGAGTTCGGAAAGTTCCAAAACGGTGAGTTCAGCGATAGCATTTACTAATTCATCTTTGGTCATTTTAGCCATTTTATTTTTTCCTTTTGTTTCTAGAGTAGCGGCCTTCTGCTTAACCTAGTTAAGCCCGTACCTTTATCCTTTCGGACTACTACCGCACATGGCGGGTTTAGATTTTACCGATTTTCAGTTGGCCATTAAAGCCAACTGAAAACCTGACGCGTTATTTCTGCTTGTCTTCCAAAGCTTTGATAACGTAGGCAAAATCCCGGATCGGAGCTTGCAATACTTGTGCAGACTGTGCAACCGCGTTGTACAACGCGCCGGCCAATTTGGACAAGTTTTCTTCCTTCGTACCAATGGTAGCGAGTTGTTTAACTTGAGCCTCATCGTACCAGACACCGTCTGAATAACAAGCACGCAGCTTCAAAGCCGCATTCTTCTTCTGAAAATCTACCAGTGCTTTAGCCACGGCAGCAATATCGCCGCCGACGGCAATGGCGGTCGGCCCTTGGAAGAGCTTTGCGTCAGCGCCTTCAATTTTGGCTTGGCTGATAGCATGTTCTACAATGGCATTGCGTTCCACGCGGAACTTGGCCCCAGTGGGGGCTAAGGTTGCGCGCAAGTCGGCCATATCCACGAACTTCAAGCCTTGATAGGCCGTGAAGAACAAGGTGCCCGTAGAAGTAATTTCAGAAGCTAAGTCTTGCGACTTTTGTTTCTTTTGGTCTTTTGTCAGGTTCATTTTATTGCCTGTTTTTTAACAAGAACGGCTGCGGGTTTTTGTCTAAAAAAAGACAGAGAACACGACAGCCACAAACTCCCTTCCGTTTGATTTCTCGTCGGAGGAGTTATGGTTCTCGTAAAAATCTGTAAACTTCAACTGATAATATTTTATCAGTTTTATCCGCCAAATGCAACGCTGTTGCACCGTTTTATCCGCGGAATATGTTTATATTATAACAAAAAATCATATGAACTTGCAAGACAAAAAGACCTATCTTTAGATAGGACTTTTTTTAAAATCGTTTAGGCCTTAAGACTCTGTGTAAACAAAAATAAACCATATAAAATATATTTAGGAGGATATATGAACAAACAATACAAGTGGACAACCGTGACTGTTTGTCTGTTACTACTATCTAATTTGTCGTACGCGCAGCGGAAAATCAAAACAGATTCTTTATACAGACGTGCCTTGCAAGAAGTAGCCGCACAGAATAGAGGACTTACACGAGGACAAGTAAGCCAAAAACTGGCCAAAGGAATGACGTTTGGTAGCGCATCGGCCTTTTCTCTTGAACTCTTTGGCATTGCCGGGGGACCTGCTGTAGGTACACTTCTGGCGGGGGGAGCCGTTGCCTTTGCTATCAATTCTGCCCGTGAAGCAATCGTTTTTTCCGGCAAAAACCGCGCCGATTTGTACCCAGCCATCGCAAACGCATTAAAAAAAAGCCCGGTTTTTTCCAATTACAAGGTTATCCTGATAGATGCTCCCCACGTTACAGATGATACCAAGCGAGCCCTAATTCATTTTTTAGTGCATCCAAAAGAAGAAATCCCCATGAAAAAAATAATGCAAGACGAAATTTTCCGCTTTTACATTATTCCTTATAACCGGCAAGTGTTTGCAGATGTGGACCCTTCCCGGAAAATAATCTTTATCCGAAACAGCAGCTTCAATCCCGCCAACAAAAAATTAACTAATCACTTTATAGAAGCTACAAAGAAAAAATAGATTTTTATCCTTGCGATAAAAAGCAAAACCCCCTTTTGTGTAAAGGGGGTTTTGTATAAAATGAAAGAGGCCTTAATGAGACCGACACCGATCTACTCTCTCAGCACCGAATTGGGTGCCAATACCATCGACCCTGATAAGCTTAACTGCCGTGTTCGGAATGGGAACGGGTGTGACCTTATCGGAATTAATATCGATCTCATTAAAGCCTCTTATTATAAAAGAACAAATCAGGAAAGGATTAGTACATCTAAACTTCTCCTTTCACCGTTGGACCACTGCTCGACGCTTACTAGGCGTGTCATCGCATCACTTCCAACGTCAGATAACATAGAAAAGCACAAGTGTTACACTTATATTCTCATCTATAGGATTAAAGAATACGGCCAAGCCTCACGACCTATTAGTACAGATTAGCTGAACACATTACTGTGCTTACACACTCTGCCTATCAACGCAGTAGTCTTCTGCGGGTCTTCTGGGTAGTTAATCTACCAGGGAAACCTTATCTTGAGGCGGGTTTCACGCTTATATGCTTTCAGCGTTTATCCCTACCGAACACCGCTAATCAGCTATGCTTGTTTACAAACAACTGATATACAGGAGGTTCGTTCATCCAGGCCCTCTCGTACTATGGACAACTCCTCTCAAGTTTCCTGCGCATACAACAGATAGAGACCGTACTGTCTCACGACGTACTGAACCCAGCTCACGTACCACTTTAATGGGCGAACAGCCCAACCCTTCCCACCTGCTTCAGCGGGAGGATGTGATGAGCCGACATCGAGGTGCCAAACCGAGCCGTCGATGTGAACTCTTGGGCCCGATCAGCCTGTTATCCCCAGGGTAGCTTTTGTCCGTTGAGCGATGGCCCTCCCACGAGGGACCACCGGATCACTAAGTCCTGCTTTCGCACCTGTTCGGACCGTCGTCCTCACAGTCAAGCTCCTTTCTACCTTTGCGCTCAATGGCCGATTTCTATACGGCCTGAAGGAACCTTAGAACGCCTCCGTTACTCTTTAGGAGGCGACCGCCCCAGTCAAACTGCCCACCTGCCACTGTCCCCAACCCGGATTCACGGGTAATAGGTTAGAACCACAATCCACAAAAGCTGGTATTTCACTGTTGCCTCCACACCCCCCGCAAGGAATGTATCAAAGGCTCCCAGCTATACTACGTATTGAAGACCGTAATCCAATAACAAGCTACAGTAAAGCTCCATAGGGTCTTTTCGTCTTGTTGCATGCATCAAGCGTCTTCACTTGAACCACAATTTCGCCGAGCCCATCGTCGAGACAGCGGCTTCTTTGTTATGCCATTCGTGCAGGTCGGAACTTACCCGACAAGGAATTTCGCTACCTTAGGACGGTTATAGTTACCGCCGCCGTTTACCGGGGCTTAAGTTCGCAGCTTCGCCTTGCGGCTAACCACTCCCCTTGACCTTCCGGCACCGGGCAGGCATCAGGCCCTATACATCATCTTGAGATTTCAGCAGAGCCCTAAGTTTTTGTTAAACAGTCACGAAGCCCAATTCACTGCGACCTTTTCTCAATGTATTGCTACACCAATACTCAGGCACTCCTTCTTCCGAAGTTACGGAGCTAGTTTGCCTAGTTCCTTGACGATGGTTATCTCGCGCGCCTTAGGATTTTCACCCCATCCACCTGTGTCGGTTTACGGTACGGTCATAGTAAGAACTCCCTACGAAGTTTTTCTAGGCAGCGTGATTGGACCCCTTTGAAACCTTACGGTCTCTAGTCTCGGTTTTCGGCTTAGCCTCCGGACGGATTTACCTATCCGAAGATGCCTACGGCCTTTCATTGGCATGTAGCCAACGGGTTTACTCTCCTGCGTCCCTCCTTAGGTTATGACGCGCTTACTATGGTTCCGGAATATTAACCGGATGTCCTTCGCCTACGCCTTTCGGCCTGAGCTTAGGCCCGACTGACCCTGAGCCGACGAACGTTGCTCAAGGAAACCTTAGATTTTCGGCGGGAAGGATTCTCACCTTCCTTATCGCTACTCATTCCAGCATTCTCACTTATTAGCGCTCCAGCACTCCTTACGGTATACCTTCGCAGCTGCTAATAACGCTCCCCTACCACTGTACAAAGACGAATCAATGTACAATCCGTAATTTCGGTAGTATGCTTAGCCCCGAGTCATCTTCGGCGCAGATTCACTCGACTAGTGAGCTATTACGCACTCTTCAAAGGGTGGCTGCTTCTAAGCCAACCTCCTAGCTGTTTAAGTAAATCTACATCCTTTACCACTTAGCATACATTTTGGGACCTAAATTGACGGTCTGGGCTGTTTCCCTCTCGCACGTGAAGCTTATCCCTCACGAACTGACTGCTGAAATATACGCCGAGGTATTCAGAGTTTGACAGACATCGGAAGGAGGGTCGCTCCCCCTAAATCTACCAGTGCTTTACCCCCTCGGGTTAAATTTCAACGCTAGCCCTAAAGCTATTTCGGGGAGAACCAGCTATCACCAAGTTCGATTGGCCTTTCACCCCTAACCCCACCTCATGTAGAAACTTTTCAACGTTTAACACTCCGGCCCTCCATTCACTGTTACGCGAACTTCAGCCTGGACAGGGTTAGATCACTTGGCTTCGGGTCTAATATGACGAACTAATCGCTCTATTCGAGCTCGCTTTCACTACGGCTGCGGACCTCTTCAGCCCTTAACCTTGCTCGGCACATTAACTCGCTGGATCATTCTTCAACAGGCACACTGTCGCACATTCCCTTGCGGGCATAGTGCTACAATAGCTTGTAGATGTACGGTTTCAGGTTCTATTTCACTCCCCTCTCGGGGTTCTTTTCGCCTTTCCCTCGCGGTACTGGTTCACTATCGGTTGCCAGAGAGTATTTAGCCTTGGAGAGTGGTCTCCCCAGATTCTCACCGGATTGCACGTGACCAGTGATACTTAGGTACTCGCTAGGAGGTCTTCAGTTTTCGTTTAAGGGACTATCACCCGCTATGGTTGGACTTTCCAGACCATTCAACTAACCGTCAACACATTCCATATCGCAAGCCCTGCAACCCCAACCCACGCACACTGCACACCATAATGTGCACTGTGCGGGAGTTGGTTTAGGCTGTTCCCGTTTCGCTCGCCACTACTCAGGGAATCTCGTTGATTTCTTTTCCTGTAGGTACTGAGATGTTTCACTTCCCTACGTTGTCTTCTATCACCCTATCTTCAAGCCCGAAGGCTTAACCTTCAAGTGATGATTTACAGGCTCTCACCTGCAAGGGTTCCCCCATTCAGAGATCTACGGATCAAACGGATATTTGCTCCTACCCGTAGCTTATCGCAGCTTATCACGTCTTTCATCGACTTCTGGCACCAAGGCATTCACCATACACCCTTGTAGCTTGACCATATTCTTTAATCTTACAGATCGAATATAGCCTATAAATGCTAGATAATTGCTTATCTAATAGATAACCATTAACTCTCGTTAATTGGTTGCTTAATTGTGTAAGTGTAAGTATATTATTATCACATATCTAATATACAAACGCTTGGCTTTTCTAAAATATAGTTTCATTCTCTTTGCTACCGCCGATTAGTTTACCTAAACCGCTCGGTTTATGGAGTCTTACAAGAGACGATTGACTATAAGTTATCTGATTTTCAAAGAACTACAAATTTGACGCAACATTTTGTTTTGATTACGTGGTTAAAAGTTGTGGAGCTGATCGGGATCGAACCGACGACCTCCTGCTTGCAAAGCAGGCGCTCTCCCAACTGAGCTACAGCCCCTTAATAAGTTTACCGTGGGCCCGGAAGGGATCGAACCTTCGACCTCACGCTTATCAAGCGTGCGCTCTAACCAGCTGAGCTACGAGCCCAGGATATCAAAACTACCGCTAAGAGCCTAAGCTCTATATCTATGTGCGAGTGGCCGACTTGAAATAATTTACATCTTGCGATGTACCAGTGCAATTACTACCGACCTATTCTACTTTCTAAGAAAATAGAATAAAGGAGGTGATCCAGCCGCACCTTCCGGTACGGCTACCTTGTTACGACTTCACCCCAATCACCAATCACAACTTAGGACCCAGACGACCTGGATACTTCTGTTGCAATTGACTTTCGTGGTGTGACGGGCGGTGTGTACAAGACCCGGGAACGTATTCACCGCAGCGTGCTGATCTGCGATTACTAGAGATTCCGGCTTCATGTGGGCGAATTGCAGCCCACAATCTGAACTGGGGCACGGTTTAGGGATTGGCTCCACCTTACGGTATTGCTGCCCTCTGTCCGTACCATTGTAGTACGTGTGTAGCCCTGGACATAAAGGCCATGATGATTTGACGTCATCCCCACCTTCCTCCACGTTATCCGCGGCGGTCTCCTGAGAGATCCTATTGCTAGGCAACACAGGATAGGGGTTGCGCTCGTTGCGGGACTTAACCCAACATCTCACGACACGAGCTGACGACAACCATGCAGCACCTCGGCTGGCTCCCTTGCGGGTCGCCTCTACTTTCATAAAGACTACCACCAGTCGTTCGAGCCCAGGTAAGGTTTTTCGCGTAGCGTCGAATTAAACCACATACTCCACCTCTTGTGCGGGTCCCCGTCAATTCCTTTGAGTTTTAACCTTGCGGCCGTACTCCCCAGGCGGATAACTTAATGCGTTAGCGGCGTCACGGAAGGGGTCGATACCTCCCACAACTAGTTATCATCGTTTACGGCTAGGACTACCGGGGTATCTAATCCCGTTTGCTCCCCTAGCTTTCGCACTTGAGCGTCAGTAAAGGCCCAGAAATCCGCTTTCGCCACCGGTGTTCCTCCTAATATCTACGCATTTCACTGCTACACTAGGAATTCCGATTTCCTCTGCCTCACTCAAGAATGCCAGTTTCTGTTGCAGTTTCTGGGTTGAGCCCAGAGATTACACAATAGACTTAACATTCCGCCTACGCGCGCTTTACGCCTAGTAATTCCGAGTAACGCTTGCCACCTACGTCTTACCGCGGCTGCTGGCACGTAGTTAGCCGTGGCTTATTCGTGAGGTACCGTCATTTGCTTCTTCCCTCACAAAAGGAGTTTACAATCCGAAAACCTTCGTCCTCCACGCATCGTTGCTGGATCAGGCTTGCGCCCATTGTCCAAAATTCCCCACTGCTGCCTCCCGTAGGAGTAGGGCCCGTGTCTCAGTGCCCTTGTGGCCGGTCGCCCTTTCAGGCCGGCTATCCGTCGTCGCCTTGGTAGTCCGTTACACTGCCAACTAGCTGATAGAATATAAGACCATCTCCAAGCGATAAATCTTTGATATTAAGAAGATGCCTTCTTAATATGTTATGGGGTATTAGCAACCCTTTCGGACTGTTATTCCCCACTCAGAGGTAGGTTTCTTATACATTACTCACCCGTCTGCCACTAAACTTAATCTATAGCAAGCTACAAATCAAGTCCCGTTCGACTTGCATGTGTTATGCACGATGCCAGCGTTAACTCTGAGCCAGGATCAAACTCTCCATTAAAATTATTTATCTTTAAACTCATGGAGCTTAAAGACAAACAATCGTTAACAGCGAGCTGTTGACTAATGACTCTTACTTGTTTGAATTAACTTGGTGTCTTATTTTTAAAGTATAAGACTTAACTTATGAGCATTTGAACTGTTTTGCCTTGCGGCGCTATCATTTCAAATCGCCCATTCGCACATTGCTGTCAAATTTTCACAGAGCGAAATTTCCTCATTGCTTTTTTCTGCTTTGAAAAAAGCAAGGAAATTTATCTTATCTTCTTCGTAGCACTCATTTGCTACAAAGATATTATAGCAAAAACTTTTGTATTTGTCAAGCCTTTTTTAATTCGGCTTTTACCAAACTACGGCTTGTCAATCACTACACTACTATTAAAGCATATTTTTCAAAGTTTGTCAAGCTTTTCTTGCAAATCTTTCCAGTCCGCTTTACAACTGCATCAGTGTCATCCTATTATATACCGCTTGATTGTTCAAGCTGGTCACGGCGCTAGGGCCAAAGGGTAAGGATAACTATATATATTGTGTTACATGTTTAGAACATAAGACTAACTTGACTTGCTGGCCTCAGTCCATCGTTTGAACCTTTATTATATTAGTAGGTGATGTTTCGGTGCAAGAAAGTTTTCTGCTTATGAACTATAACTAAAAGAAGTTTTGTTGCTTATTAAAGATCAATTCCAACTATGTATATAGTTTAGCAAAAAAGGGGCAGAAAAGTCAAGTACCCTTTTTTCTTCTTTTTCAAAAATGAAAAAGGGGGCTTGAAAACTTCTGTTGGAAACAAATCCGTTTTTGTTTCCTTATATAATTAGTATAGCAGTTTTGGATTTTTTTGTCAACTCTTTTTTCTCCGTCGAGAAATTTATAAATTATAAGTTGTCAAAAAACACCCTATACAATTTTGTATAGTCCTTTACTGCTTTACCAATCTTATATTTATTATAACATAATTTTTGATAGGTGGCAAATAAAAAGGGGCTGCGATTTTTGCAGCCCCGGATTTTACTAAGCGACACATTTATTTAAATGGCATCGTGGCAGGTTGCGTTTGAGACATCATGCGATTGTGATATTCCGCATCCGTTTCGCCCGGAAATTTTCCGCCCAAGAAAATTGCTTCCAACCATTGAGTTGCAGTGCCGTTTTCTTTTTTTTCTGCCTTTTTAGCGGGCTTCTGCGTATTTTTATTGGTTGCCTTTTTCTGTGTAGCAGGCGCCTTGGGCGAACGTTTGGCAGCAGAATTATTTTTATTTTTTTGCTGGGCCTGTTCTTGTTTGGCCTGTTTTTGTGCTTGACGAGCTTCTTCGCGGGTGACTTCTTGCTCAACACGTTTATTCAAAGCCAAGCTACCCTTCCAGGAATCATTCATGATTCCCACTTCTACACGGGCCGACTGCGCCTGCGCCGCAACAGCGGCGAATACAACTGCTACTACTGTGATTACTACTTTCTTCATTTTATTTTTTCTCCTTTACTAATCTAAAATAAAAAACCTCGCTTCTTTTATTGAATGCGAGGTTTTATTAACAACACAAAAATTTAGATTTTATTTTTTCATTTCACACGCTCGCAAACAAGGTCTTCCTCCTTCCACATAATGGATAGGAGGTTAATAATAAATAGACAATGTTTGTGCATGTTTATACTTTGCATAAAATAAGTGTATCACAAATTTATTTTTTTGTCAATTTATTTTTTTGTATATTTTAAAGAGGGCAGAAAATAGCGCTGCCCTCTGCTTTTTTTACTTTATAGATAGTTGGCTTATAAGATGATGCCACCGCCTAGCACAACATCTCCTTGATAAAGCACGGCACTCTGCCCTGCCGTAATGGACATTTGCGGAGCTTGGAAGGTGGCCGTAAAATTTCCATCCGATTCTACCCGCACATGAGCCGCGGCCGGGTTGTGCAAATTGCGGATTTTAATTTCACACTCGAACTCATCCGCCGGCGGTTCCCCCGCAATCCAACTGGCATTACACGCGTGCAAAGTATTCGAATACAATGCACTTTTAGGACCGATAATAACTTGGTTTTTGTCGGCGTCAATTTTAACTACATACATCGGTTCGGCAAATCCGCTCAATCCCAGTCCCTTACGTTTGCCGATTGTATAATTCCAGATACCGTTATGCTTTCCAACAATCGTTCCGTCTTGCGTAACCATTTGTCCGGGTTTGTTAGGGAAATTAAGCAAATCATTATAATCCCCACAATAAAAATCCATGCTATCTTCTTTATCGGCAACTACCAAGCCGGCCTCTCGTGCTTTTTCACGAATTTCCGGTTTGTGTTTATCCCCCAGCGGGAACAACACACGGGAAAGTTGTTCTTGTTTTAACCGATGCAAAAAATAACTTTGATCACGTGAAAGGTCGAGCGCTTTTTTTAGTAAGTATTTCCCTGTTTTTGGATCTTTCTCTACGCGCGCGTAGTGACCGGTGGCAAATTTATCGAACTTAACCCCTTGTTTGGCCGCTGCGCTGGGTAACACGCCAAACTTAATTAAACTGTTGCACAGCACACACGGATTGGGTGTACGTCCGCAGGAATATTCCAACCGAAAATTATCCAGCACGGTATGCCTGTATTCTTCGCGGCAATCCACCGTTAAAAAATCGATCTGCAATTTTTTGACAATTGCTTCTATCTCTGATAAATCTTCTTTTTCCGGAGCCAAACACGCATTTTTTTGATGCCCGTTTTTAGGAACGGGGAGGGAAGGATCCCAAATGAGCATCGTGGCCCCAATCACATGGTAACCTTGCTCTTTTAAAATAACGGCCGTTGCCGCGGAGTCAACTCCGCCGGACAGGCCCACTAAGACAGTCTCTTTTTCCATCGGAACCTCACAACATATAATTTGTACTTAAGGTTGAAAGCCAAAAGGACATATCTATTGTAGTATTTTTAAAGCAGGTTTGAAATGAATGAACGCACAAGAACAACTTATTTATCGTTTTCGATAAATCGACGGAACGTTTCATCCGTCACGGCATTTTGAGCCGCACGCAATTCTTCCTGTGCTTGATGCACGTCCGTTTGTGTAGTATCCGCCAGGTCATTTTGATTTACCGTGATGTGCGAATACAATTTGCGGATGGACGAATAGATTTTTTTGAAAGCAGCCACAATGCGCGGGTCAAACGATTGCCCGGATTGGGCCAAAATATATTCGTAAGCTTCTTCTGTTTTCCATGCTTTTTTATACACACGGAATTGACACAACGCATCAAACACATCCGCCACCGTAACAATGCGTGCTTCCAAGGGAATATCTTCCCCTTTTAACCCATGCGGATAGCCGGTTCCGTTCCATTTTTCATGGTGATATAAACTCATTTTATGGGCAATCTTAAGTACTTTAGAATGAGCCCCCTCCAAAATGCGACCGCCATAAATGGTGTGAGATTTCATAATTTCAAATTCTTCCGACGTTAATTTGCCCGGCTTTAACAAAATGGTATCGGCCAGAGCTACTTTGCCAATGTCGTGCAATGGGCTTGCGTTTTTAATCAGTTCGGAATCCTTTGTTCCCATCCCTAGCGCACGGGCCAGCAGGTAAGAAATAATGCTGATGTTTTTTAAGTGCGCGCGGGTGTCTTGCTGATCGCGATATTCCGCAGTAACAGCCAAACGGTAAATGGTTTCCAGCTGGGCTACGTGCACGTCCTGGTATAATTTAGCAATTTCAATAGAGCTACCCGCCAAGGTTGCCAGCAACGTTAACAGGCCTTCATCGTTTTTATCAAACGCAGTACCGTCCGCCTTGTTTGCCACCTGAAACACACCTAATACTTTGCCGGAATTATTTTTTAGCGGAACAGCCAACATGGTATGTGTACGGAAATCTGTTACCATATCCACATCCATGGAAAAGCGCGGATCTTCATAGGCATTTGGGAAATTGAGCACATCTCCCGTGCGCGCCACAATGGACACCGCATTATTCCCATTTAGCGGGACACGGATTTCGGTATGTTCCAACCCACGGCCATGCGCAATTTTGGACCACAACTCGTTCTTTTCTACGTCTTTTAAATAAATCGTGCAACGCCCCACATCCAACATAGTGGAAATTTGCTGGGCAATGATATCGAGTAGTTTATCTAATCGGATTTCGCCGGACGTACGGGTACCAAACTCGACGAGGAGTTTAAGTTTCTGCTCGGCCGTCAATTTGTTGCTAGGGTGAAAATACTGCATAGCTTATCCGTTTAGTTCTGCTATATGCCGGACTTGAGCTGAGGGATAATACTTACGCACATATAAGGACAGCTCCAGCGCGGTCAGGCCGCTAAGCACGAAAATTGTTTGCGTTTGGTGTGCGGCCATCCCTTGCACCGCCGATAATGCATAAGCCGGTGCATGGGTGTGTTTCACAAAGCCATACCCTAAAGAAGGGATGGTTCCAGCCTTATACCCACACTGTACAAAATTTTTGTTAAAAAGGGAACGCAATATTTTTTGCACTTGTCCTTGCAAAACTTGTGCGGCAGGAAATACGCTTTCATCAGCCAGTTGTACCGTTAAACTGGCAATTTTTTTGCCGGGGAGGGTTTTGTCTAAAAATTCTGCCGCAAAATGCACACACGCAGCAAAGTGGGCGGCCTTTTTTTCAAACTTTGCATAACCGTCAAATAATTCCGGAGCTTGTTTTAAGAATCCATACACTTCGGCACTATCTGTAATCAGGGGGATCTTCCCGTTGCCTACGTGTGCATGGCGCATGATTAATTTGCGCACCCATTTACGGGCACGGCGCACATCACCATATGTATATTCGAATAAACCGCTGGGGGTATCTTTCCACACCGCTAACATATATTTTTTACCAAGTAGTTGATAAACTCGGTTCATTACTTGCGGCATAAAAAATTGTGTTTCTAAAGATGGTAAATAGATATGTGTGGGATGTTGTACGGAAAAAAATGCTGCCGTATGCACAGTTGACGCGGGTAAAATTTCCTGTACATGTTTCAGCCAAGCAAATCCCGGGACCCACGATAACCCCGCCAACAACCCCATGCGCCGCAGCAAAAGACCCCCTTTTACAATACACGCAAAAAAACGCGGAGATGTTTGACGAAGCCGTAATAAATTAAACAACATGCACGGCAACAACTTGACTCCGGCACGACGGCGAAGTTCCATCATGTGTTGGGGCGTAGGGATGCTGCCCGGACAATTTTGCGTGCACTTTCCACACAGGGCGCACGAAACAAGCATTTGTTCTACCAAGGGTTTTTCCTTTTTTATCCTCACCTTGCCGGATAAAATTTGTCGAAATGCTTGATTGCGTCCCCGGGGAGAAAAGGGCTCTTGGCGTGTTTGTGTGTAAGAAGGACAAACACTGGCACACATCCCACACCGATTGCAATAGCAAACCGAGTCATAAACGAAACGTTTGCCCATCGGTGTTTGAAAAATTGCTAGTTGATCCTTGGGAAAATTAACCACGGTTGCTCCCTTGCGTATTATTTAAAATCAAATGTTGCGGATCTAACCCCTCACGCATCCGCTTCCAAAGTATATTTTCTTTAGCTGATTTGAAAGGACGTAACGTAAGCGGTTCAACCGGGCGCGCAAACACTTTAAACGTGAGTTGTGTCACTAAGCCCAACGTCCCTTGCGAGCCGGCAAACAAACGCGTCAGATGATACCCGGCAGAATTTTTCATCAGTTTGCCCCCATAATGCACACAGGACCCATCCGGCAACAACGCTTCTATTCCCAAAACATAGGCATAGAAATCCGGCAAATTTCCGCTACAAAAAGCACCACCCAACGTCCCTTTGGTACGGGGCAACACGCTGTAAACCTTTGCCTTTTCCAGTGCAGCACAAAGGGCTTCCAATGTGATTCCCGTTTGCGCTGTAACCGTAAAATTTTCTTTGTCAATTTCAATAATTTTCTGCAAAGTGCCCGCACTTAACGTTTGCTTGTGCTGAGTTTTAAGATGGGTATTTCTTCCACACACCACAAATGCTGTTTGGTGTTGCCGGAAAGATAAAAGCGTATCTTGCAGATTTTTTACACTAGGCAATATCTCAGCTGCCGGGCGTGCTTTTTCGGCAAATTGATGTGGCAAAATTTTAAGTGGATTTGCGATGTTTTGCGGGTCCGCCACCTGTTTAATGCGCGCCATAACAGATAGGGTTGCCTCATCATATTCATACGCCATCAATGCACGTTTTTCCACACCGATGCCGTGTTCCCCGGATAAAGTCCCCTGTTCATCCACACAGACTTTTAAAATTTCCCGCAAGACACGGGTGGTCTGCGCGGTCTGCAATTTGTTGCGTTCATCAAATAACAGGTGCGGATGAAAATTTCCATCTCCTGCATGAAATAAAAGCCCGGCTCTAATTTGATTGTCTTGCAGAAGCCGCTCAACACGCGCTAGCGCGTGCGGCAAGCGGCTACGTGGTACGGTGCCATCTCCCACCATTACATTGGGTGCTAAACGGGCCATAGAAGCATACGCATTTTGTCGTCCGCGCCATAATGTTTGGCGTTCTTGTTCTGTTTTGGCAGATTCAATTTCAAGGGCTCCGCGTTCCCGACAAACAGCTTCTACTTGGGTTGCATCCTGTTGAACTTGATCGATAGAATTTCCATCCAGCTCTAGCACTAACAGGGCTTGTGCCTCTTTTGGATATCCAGCATGCGAAAAAGCTTCCACATTCTGCAATGTCAGTTTGTCCATCGCTTCAATACACCGCGGAACAATTCCCCGCGCTACCAATGCGCTAACGGCCTCAATGCTTGTTTGTAAAGAAGGAAATGTAATGAGAAGGGTTTGCACGTGCGGCGGTATCGGTAAAATACGCAACTTCAAGCGTGTTAATACCCCTAATGTCCCTTCGCTACCGCACAATAACCCTATAAAATCCGGGCCCCCGTCTTGGCGGGTTAATGAAAGTTCCGTTCCATCGGGTAATACAAAATCTGCGGCCAACACATACTCCTGCGTTCCGCCATATTTTAGGCACCGGGCCCCACTGGCATTCTGGGCCACATTGCCCCCCAGCGTACATATTTGTTGACTGGCCGGATCCGGTGCGTAAAAATATCCCAAAACGGAAAGTTTTTGTTGCAACTCTCCTGTAATTACACCCGGCTCCACCACAGCAAATCGATCGCGCGTATTAATTTCCAAAATGTGATTGAGCGACGTTACGTTTAACACGACGCCCCCATTTAGAGTGGCACAGCTACCGGCATGATTGGTGGCACTTGCACGTACCACAAACGGGACATGATGTTGATGCAGTACGCGCAAGACAGGGACGATTTGGCAAGCTTGTTCAACAAGTAAAATAGCTTCGGGTCGTGTGCGCGATACGGAACAATCATACGCATAGAGAGAAACAGACAACTCGTCCGTCAATATGTTCGACGGACCTAGAATTTCTGCAAGTTGTTTTTTGGCTACAGCTGTCAGTTTCATAGGTAGTTTGCTATACTATATTATAGTAATTGTAGCGGATATTTAGTATGCAAAAATCGTCGCGTAAATTAATTGCGGTAGGAGATGTGCACGGCCAATATGACGGATTGGTAAAAATTTTGCGCCGTGCCGGCCTAATTGACACCGCCCATCACTGGTGTGGCGGACACAACCGTTTAATTCAAATCGGCGATATTTTAGACCGCGGCCCGTTTTCGCTTAAAGTAGACAATCTGCTAGACAATTTGCAAGCCGAAGCTGAAATTTCAGGCGGGGAAATAATACGCTTAATTGGCAACCATGAGTTGGAGTTAATTATGGAAAATTATTTAATTTCAGAACTCCAGCGCGAACAAGCTATGCGTATGCGTGAAAAATTAATTGGCCAAGTGCTGGCCGGAGATTTAAAAGCTGCTTTTGCTTATAAAGGTTTTCTGTTTACGCATGCCGGGGTTACACGCAAATTACTGCGCATTTTCAACATGCAATTGGAAGATTCCAACGCGGCAAACTTGGCTATTTTGATAAACTTAATTTTTCAGGAATCCATTAAACATTCCTTCTTCAAACATCCTATTTTCAACATCAGCATCAGCCGTAAAGGGCCGGACCGCTTTGGCGGAATTTTTTGGGAAGACCTGGAAGATTTAATGGCCTCTTACCCACAAGGAAGCCCTGTATGGCAAGTATTTGGGCATACCCCCGTAGAAAATATGGTAGTGGACCGCGCCATGAATATGATTGCGCTGGATGTGGGCATGCATAACAAATTACAGTTTTTGGAAATTACAGAGCAGGGAATCCCCACCGTAATTAGCTTGTAAACTATATTAACGCACCAATATTTGGCGAATGATTGCTTCGGCCTGCCGGTCCATGTTGGCACGGTCTTTAGGGTCGTGATCGTCCATTCCGGACAAATGCAACGCACCATGCGTTACATACATTAACATTTCCTGCAAAATGGTGTGATTAAATTTTTTAGCGTTTTTACGCGCTACTGGGTAGCATACAAAAATATCTCCAAAGCCCCAGGCTTCCCCCGGCGGTACAACCGGTGGGCGTTGATTATTAAAAGAGATAACATCCGTTACATAATGATGGTTTAAATATTGCTTGTTCACGCGCAGAATTTCCCGCTCGTTCACAAAGATAACATTCACTTCTATGTTTTGACGAGCAAAATGTTTTAATCCCTTTGCCAATGCGCGAGTATACAAACCCGTACGATGCAAGTATTTGGGAATATCGGTATTGTAAAAAATATTTGCCTGCATTAGAATTTATTTTTTCCGCGTGGAATTACCACAATTCCGGAAGGATCAATGTAATAAGATTGAGAATCTTTTTCCAAATCCAACCCGATGGTTTGCTTCGCCGTTATGGTGTTAAAGCGGTCCATAATTACCTTCTTGAGTTTACAACCGGCTTTAATTTCGCAATTATCCATAATTACGCATCCTTCCAGCTCCGCGCCCTCACCCACAATTACACTGTCACTAATCACGCAGTTTTTAATTTTAGCTTTTGGATGAATGACACATCCATCGCCAATAAGAGAATTGGCAATGCTGCCTCCCAAAAAACGCGTAGGCGGCACGCGGTGCAAGGTGGTACTTACGGGCCAAGCGTTATTATTCAAATCCATTTTAGGTTTCGGGCCTAACAAATCCATATTCGTCTGCCAGAAGGATTCAATGGTCCCCACATCACGCCAATAACCTGGCTCTTCGTACGGTTTGGCACCGGGCAATTTTTGACTTTGAAAATTGTATGCATAAGTACGAAAATCCGTCAAAATTTTAGGCAGAATATGTTTGCCAAAATCTAACGCGGGCGTATCGGCAAAGCGTTTTTGAAGCACTTGTAGCAACGTGTCCGTATTAAAAATATAATTGCCCATGGAAGCATATGCATGTTTAGGATCACCCGGAATGCATGCAGGGCGCGCAGGTTTTTCATCAAACCGAACAATGCGTCCATCACTGTCTGTACCCAACACGCCAAACGCGGTAGCCGCTTGCAACGGAACCGTATTTGCAGCTACCGTAACATCGGCTTTGTGCGCCACGTGAAAATCAATCATCTGCCGCACATCCATCCGATACACGTGATCCGCCCCAAAAATAGCAACTACGTCCGGGGCAAAATCTTTGACTAAATTGATGTTTTGCCGCACGCAATCGGCCGTCCCGCGGTACCAAATTTCACCCAAACGCATTTGTGGCGGGACGCAAGTTAAAAAATGATCCGATACAATCCCTTCTGTGCGCCACGTTGTGCGTAAATATTCAATTAAACTTTGCGATAGATATTGCACCAAAACATACGATGAGAAAATGCCGGAATTGACAAAATTGGAAAGCACAAAATCGACAATGCGGTATTTTCCGCCAAACGGGACAGACGGTTTTGAACGGTCCTTGGTAAGCGGGTAGAGGCGTTCCCCTTTTCCGCCTGCCATTATCATGCCCAATACTCTCATCGTTATATCCTCTTTTTTAAAAATTTAATTATGCCGCACCCAACGGAAGTTGTTTGTTTAATGCTTCAAAGGCTTCCCAAGACCACGGCATTTTTTCCTGTACCATTTTTGCAATCACGTCAGCATAAACGCGGATTTCATACTGTGCGTGTTTGTCTGTACGTAAACACAAGAAGTTAAACAAGCTTCTTGCATTTACGCTCCAGTAAAATTGGGTATATTGGCAAACCGGAAGAACCCCGCGTGCCATTTCACGCGCCACCCCTGCTTCCAATAATTTATGATAGGCCGCGTAAGAAGCTTCAATACTGTCCTCATAAATTTTGCGCAAAGCGGCGTGATCTAAAGTGGCTGAATCTACAGAACCTTGTTTATTTTTGGTATCTTGCCCACGGAACGAAGCCGGAATATAAAATTCGTCTTTCACTTCCGTATAACGGGCGCTTACTTCGTTATAAGAACCCCAGCGGTGACGCATCCATTGGCGGGCCACATAAATGGGGCAACAAATATGAAATTGAAAATAGCAATGTTCAAACGGGGTGTGATGTGCATGCTCCATCAAATATTTAATGAGCCGTTTATCTTGTTCCGGCCCTTTGGATACAGCCCCAAATGAAACACGTGCCGCTTGAACAGCGCGGTCATCACCACCCATAAAATCGATCAAACGTACAAAACCTTTATCTAATACATCCACTTTTTCCGTTGATTGTGCCACAGTTTTTCTCCTAAACTTATTTTAAAATTTCCACAACTGTACTGGTTCCGTCTGCCAATACTTCCGCTGTTAAGATGGAATCATTTGTACAAGCTGTATCATATAATACGCCATCCAATTCTACCGTATCCGTAATTTGCAAATGGCCTTTTTGATAATCTACAAAGTGAATTTTCCCGTTTTGATATTTGCCAAACGTTTCGGATAAAAGCCCCATTTTGGTTTCGTTTTCTACCGCTACCAATGTGGCTTGGGCCGGTTGACCAAATGCCTGTATGGAAGGATAAAATTTCACAATATCCTGCTTGTACTGCATACGTAACGGAGAAGATCCAAAAACATCTTTGCTTTCAACACTCTTGCCGTTATCTAATACCATACGCAACCTACCGTTGGATGTGGTATAAATTAAGTTGTTTTTTCCCTCTTTTTCCACCGGGAAATAAGCTAATCCTTCCAACCAGTTATGCCGTGTGTTAAGTGCGGCTCCGCTGGCAACAAACTTCCCCTTTTCAAAAACAATCTCGCGGGCATTTCCGGGGGCGTTCCCTAATACAAACGGACGTTGGCCCCAAATTTTCTTTTCCGCGCCACATCCTAATTCTTTTACAAAATAAGCAAGGGTGGCGGTATTTTCCAGGGTACCGTTGTTATTTTCCAGCACTAACGTATTTACGGTATTGCGCCCTTCGGTATAGACAGCTACAAAAATTTGAGCAGGGCCCTCTTTTAACGAAGCCGCAGATACAGCAATCCCCTTTTTACCCGTCGGTAAAGTAAACGTAAGTTGAGGGACTAATGTTTCTTTTTCACCACGCGAAAAAACCGTTACTTGGTTATTCGCGCTAAGCGTAATAATATTTTGGACACCATCCCCGGTTACATCGGCTTGTGTCAAACCAATGACCGTTTGTTCAATGGGTTGATAAAGAGTTTTGGCGCGGGTGGACACAGCCACTTCTTGCGCCTGAGGAGCCGAAACGGGCACAGCTGCTGGGGATTGCTTGATTTCTTCCACTACGGCGCTTTGCCCTACTTTTACTTGTTTTGCGTCATCCAATTGGCCAATGGCATATAACGGTTGAATTTCTTGAATAGTTCCTACAGAGGAATACTGATATATTTCTCCTAAATTTTTCCCGGTTTTGGGATTAGTTAACATTTGTGAAGATAAAACCACTTTAAATTTGCTCCCTTTTGTAAGGGCTGTTTTTTCTTCGGATGTATCCAGGTAGATTTTATTTCCTTCTACACGCACTACGGTCATCTGCGCAAACGCACAGAGCGATAAACAACAAATAAATGCTGCGGCACCAAGCCAGGTAATCGGTTTTTTCATATAATAATTGTATAACATTTTTGCGGGGGACTTCACAATGACTACTTTTGCCGATTTAGTGGAAACATTTGCCATTCTGCGCGGACCGAACGGTTGCCCATGGGATAAAAAACAAACTCACCAAAGCTTAATTAAAAATTTACGGGAAGAAAGTGAAGAGCTGGTGACAGCTATTGAAAAAAACGATACCGATAATATGAAGGAGGAACTGGGGGATGTCCTCTTACAGGTGCTCCTTCACGCGCAAATCGCCAAAGAAGAGGGGCTTTTTACCATTGATGATGTCATCCAGGGTTTGTATGATAAATTACATTACCGACATCCACATGTATTTGGCAACATAAAAGCCAAAAGCCCCGAAGAGGCCCTGGCGGTGTGGAAAGAAATGAAGCGAAAAAGCCGAGAAGAAAAATAACTTTCGTAAATGAACCCCAAAGATAAACCCCCGCGTACCAGTTCGGGGGTTTAGCTCATTCGTGTCATTATCATGACTCCATGTTCCTATTTCCTAGGGACGGTACCTCTCCGGGTCTTCACGCAATCGGCAAATACGCTGTATCCGCACAACTGCAACCAGGGAGCAAGCCCACTTCCCAAGTACTTAAGTTACTAGTATAATAAGACTTTTTTGAAAAATTTCAAGGCCTAATTTTTAAAAAATTTTTTCTCGTCGATATATTTGAGCAAAGCGGCTCTCATCAAGCTAGTTTATTGAGCTTATGCGTCAGCCAACCGGCAAATATACGGTTACTAATTAACAAGAAAGGGGTTACGCACATGGTTAAATAAATTCGACTACGGGAAATTTTTACGCGTTTGGAAACATCCAACAAATCGGTACAGTTTGCCAATTTATAAAATGTATCTGCCGTCCATAAAACCGGCCATGCTACTGCCGCACGCGTACGCCAAGCAGTTTTGGGAATGGCCCGAAAATAAGCAACCGCGTGTTGTAAATTTTTCTTTCCCCAATTTAACCAGTATTGCTTAACGGGTTCAAAACGGAGTGAATTATTTTTATTTAGTAGCTCCACCGCCGATAATGACTGTGTAGCCAATTGTTCTTGCGGGAAATAACACCGGCCAGACGATAAATCTTTGGGTAAATCGCGAAGGACATTCACAATTTGCAGAGCGTCCCCAATATGTTGCCCCAACTCGTAGAACTTTTCCTGCGGCAGTTTAACCGGATGGGAGTGAAAAATTAATTGGCTCCAAAACAATCCCGGTTTGCCGCCCATCAGCCGGCAATAATGCGTTAAATCTTCCACCCGCTTAAATACCGCCGGGGCCGCAGTCGTCCCTCGGGAGAATGTAGCTAAATCTATTTTCATGCCATCACATACGGCCTGGACTACGTCGTAAATAAATTGTTTTTGGCTTTTTTCAATTTGATTCAACGCCGTCAAACAATCGGCCAAATGCGAAATCAATTCCTTCTCATAGGGATTTTCACTCGTCCCTGTTAAAGCTTGTACTAAATGTTTTTCTTGCGCGGCATCTTGCGTGCGCACAATAGTAGGGAATTGCTCAATCCAATAAAGGCGTTTGTCCGGCGCCAATAGCTGCGTGTCGGCAATGGTGTCTGCATACCGGCAAAGCAAATACGCCATCCCAAAAGCGGACCGAATCGACCGAGGCAACATCTTCACACTTAAATATAAGCTGCGCGAGGTATGCTTAAGTAATGTATTCAAATTCATACCTATACTATAGCATTTTCACACATTTGGAATTTAGCACATTTTCGAATAGAGCGCTAAATTTGCTAAAATATAAGTAACTTAATTTATGCCTACAACTATGAAAGAAGATTATTATCAAATCCTCGGAATTGAGCGCAGTGCTACTGAGGTGGAAATCAAATCGGCCTTCCGCAAACAGGCCATGAAATATCACCCGGACCGAAACCCCGGAAACAAAGAAGCTGAAGAACAATTTAAGAAAGTCAATGAGGCATTTTCCGTCTTGTCTGACCCGCAAAAAAAACAAATGTACGACCAATACGGGCACGAAGGCATCAACGGTGCCGGCGGATTTAATGGTTTTAATGCCAACGGATTTGGCGATATCAACGATATCTTCGGCTCCGTGTTTGGTGACATTTTTGGCGGCGGATTTGGCGGGCGCTCCCGCGGCCCACGTGTTACCCGTGGAGAAGATTTAAAACTGGATGTTTCCCTTACTTTAGAAGAGGCCTTCAGCGGTAAGGAAGTCCCTGTAGATTATACCCGCTTAGATAACTGCCAAGCATGTGACGGAACGGGTGCTGCCCCCGGTAGCGCACGCAAAACGTGCCGCTCTTGCAACGGCTCAGGCCAAGTGACGTATTCCCAAGGATTTTTCAGCATGCGCCAAGTCTGCCCCGATTGCGGCGGTAAAGGCACCGTGGTGGAGAAACCCTGTACCGAATGCCGCGGCACCGGCCATAAACGCGTGAAAGAAAAAATTACTGTTAAAATCCCCTCCGGCGTACGCACGGGGGTTACCTTGCGCGTTTCCAACGGGGGAGATATTGGTGAAAACGGAGGCGGCTTTGGCGATTTATACGTAGAAGTACACGTAAAAGAACATAAAATTTTCCGCCGCGATGGAGACGATTTGATTATTGATGCCCCCATCACCTACCCGCAAGCAGTGCTGGGCGGTAGCATCAAAGTGCCTACTATTGAAGGCAAAGAATTGGACGTAACCATCCCCAAAGGCACCCAGTTTGGCGAAGTACTAAAAATGCAAGGCAACGGGATGCCGCGCCTGGGTAAAAAAGGTTTTGGCGATTTACTCATTAACGTCAAGATAGAAGTGCTTAAAAAACCAACCGCCAAGCAAAAAGAACTGTTAGAAGCGTTGGCCGCGGAAACCGGCGGCAAGAAAAACAGCAGTTTTTTAAAGGACTTGTTTGGCAAATAACCCTTTTCCGTAAGAATATGCTATAATTATAGTAGTGGAATTTCCCCTAAGGGAAATGAAACTGGAAAAACTTATGTACGCAATTATTGAAACTGGTGGAAAACAGTACTGGGTAAAACCCGGTCAAGATCTGCAGGTTGAAAAGCTGGACGCGGAAGTAGGTTCCAATGTAGAACTGAAAGTTCTCTGGGCCGCTAACGAAGAAGGTACCTCAGCAGATACCAAAGCTGCCACGGCAGCCAAGGTCACCGCTCAGGTGGTCAAACACTTGAGAGGTCAAAAAGTAATTGTCTATAAACGCCGCCCCAAAAAAGGATACGAACGTACCCAAGGGCACAGACAATACTTAACGCAAATTAAAATCACGGATATTGCGTTATAAATTGGGAGATAAACAATGGCACACACAAAAGCTCAAGGTTCTTCCTCTAACGGAAGAGACAGCCACGGCCAACGTTTAGGTATTAAACGCTATGGCTCCCAGTTTGTAAACGCTGGGGAAATCATCGTACGCCAACGCGGTACTAAGTTCCTACCCGGAACCAACGTATCCCGCTCTAGCGACGACAGCCTCTTTGCCCGCGTAAGCGGCATTGTTACCTTTGAATGGGTAAAAAGAGGTAAACAACAAATTTCCGTGTACCCCAAAGTTGCGGAAACCAAAGAAGCCAAAAAAGAGCCCGTAAAAAAAGCCGCCGCTAAACCGGCTGCTAAGGCTCCCGCTAAAAAAACCGCTGCTAAAAAACCGGCAGCCAAAAAAGCGGACAAATAAACTTTTGGCCTGTTAAAGCGGCGGGAAATTTTTCCTGCCGCTTTTTTGTTACAAGGATTTGTATATGCAATCAGGCAGCTTTCTAGACCGTGTTAAAATTTATGTCACCGCCGGCAAAGGTGGGGACGGATGCTTGTCGTTTCGGCGGGAAAAATTCATTGAATTTGGCGGCCCCAACGGCGGTTGTGGCGGACGCGGAGGAGATGTTATCCTACGCGCGGAACCCAATTTAACTACGCTTTTAGAACTGGCCTATCATCCGCATATTGATGCACCCAACGGCGAAAAGGGCGGCTCTTATAACAAAACCGGCCGCGCCGGAGAAAACCGCTATGTTTATGTGCCCTGTGGCACCATTGTGCGCACGTTGGAAGGTGAATTTTTAGTTGATATGACCAAACCCGGGCAAGAGTTTGTTGTCGCTAAAGGCGGGGCCGGCGGCCGTGGGAACCAATCTTTTAAAACCCAACAAAATACCGCTCCGCACATTGCCGAAAACGGCCTACCTGGCGAAGAAGTTACCTTAATTTTAGAGCTTAAAGTACTGGCCGATTTAGGGCTTGTAGGATTCCCTAATGCTGGGAAAAGTACCTTTTTAAGCCGTATTTCTGCTGCGCGTCCGCGCATTGCGGACTATGCATTTACTACACTCAACCCCAACCTGGGCATTACGCTACACCAGGGAGTTAGCTTTGCTACCGCCGATATCCCCGGGATTATTGAAGGAGCAAGCGAAGGCAAAGGGCTCGGCTTTCAATTTTTAAAACACATTGAACGCACACGCGTGCTGTTGCACTTGGTAGATCCGGAAGGATTTGACGAGCTATCTGCCGAAGAAAGCGTAAAAGTGATTGAAAAAGAGCTTAAAACTTTTAACAAAAAATTGTTTGATAAGCCACGTATTATTGCCGTTAACAAAGCGGATTTGCCGTCGGCTGAAAAAGTTTACAAAGCCCTTGCTAAAAAACGCAAAAAACAAAAAGTATTTTTAATTTCTGCCGCTACCGGGCAAGGAATTAAAGAGGTGCTTGATGAAATTGTAAAAATTTTATCGGCCACCCCGGTGGAACAAATTGCAGCAGAAGAAGAAAAACCCGTGGTGCATAAAGTGGAGCCCATTTTTACTATTACGCGTGATGAAAACGACATCATCCATATCACAGGGAAAAAAGTGGAAGAATTTATTGCCATGACCAATTTTACCCAGCCCGAAGCCGTCACACGCCTGAAAGGTATCTTCAAAAAAATCGGGTTGGAAAAAGCCCTCCTTAAACAGGGTGTACAAGACGGGGATCTACTGATAGTAGGCGGTAAAGAGTTTGAGTGGAACGGAGATTTTGACGAAGAAGCCCCGTTAGCTCCCGAACACGCCGGCTACAAACGCCGCGAAACCAAGGCCGAACGCTTAGCCAAGCGCAAAGCACGCCGCGAAGGAAAAGACAAATAATCTAAAACCTCCGTTAAGGAGGTTTTATTTTTGGGTGGTTTTGGAATTTTGAGGAGCCGTAATGCGGGAAAAACTCTTATTCGTCTTTTTCACAAAAGAAGGTTCGGCATCTTTTCGGTCAAGTTTATAAAAGTCGCTTCCCATCGTTTCTTTCATAAATTCAATGATCGGTGCGTTAAACACGGTAAAAATAAATTCATGATATTGCCGCGTCCATTGTTTTTCTTTCCCCTTTATTTTGTATTCATATCGGTCCCTAAGAAGCGAGGTAACGCCTATTAACTCCCCCGTGTTTGTCATCACGCCGGATCCGCTCATTCCCTTTCGGATACCGAAGTTGCTTGTGTAGGCAAAGCCAAGCTCATGGATATAATACACCGGGGCCGTGGCTTTTTTGATCGAGCGGACTCCGTCAAAGCTGGAAACGACAGAGATTTTACGGTCTATTTCATAATTGCGTGAAACGGAAAAATCCACTAACGGGGGCAACTCAGGGGAAAGTGCTTTCTTATATCTTCGGTTGGCTTTAGGATGGGTTTTGAGCCATGTAAAAAATTCCTGTTCACTGATTCCCTGTCTTTGTGAATTTTGGTCAGTTGCCCGGCGGTAATAAATTTTTTTAGCGTTATACACATCTAATTTGATAAGAGCAAAATCCTCAGCAACATCTTTGCCGTTTTCATCCTTAAACTCCTTGCGTGCAAATACGGCCGGATATTTTTTGCTGTGCGTTGTTACCGCTAATACCGAAACCGGAGTGTCCATCACATCCATTTGAATGGTACACCCTTTGTTGCAAAGGGGTTTTACACAGTGCGCCGCCGTAATAAACCAACGAGAAGTAATACGCGTAGCTTGGCATTTGGCCCCTTGTAACGAAGTATCTGCTGGTTGAATATGATATTCGTAAGTATGATAAAAATCTTCTGGGGTTTGGTGTTTGTTTTCATCGGTAACAGAAAGAACACTCACTTGCGCAAACAACATTCCAGCGCAACAGAGGCACCCAGACAGTAGCAAAAGTAATCCATGTGCTTTACACATATTTTTAATCTTCGTCGGAAGCATACTCCCATATTGTAACAAGTATCTACCAAAAAGACAATCTGTGCCAATTAAAAACCCCGCCCTTAAAGAGCGGGGTTTCGGTTGCAAAAGAGAGGTACTTATTTGTTGGTTACATATACCCCGGGCCCCATAGTAGAGCTTACAGAAATGCTCTGCACATACACCCCTTTGGAGGTGCTGGGTTTTACACGGAGGATTGTTTCTAACACTGCTTTTGCGTTTTCGGTGAGTTTGGCAGCATCAAAAGAGGCTTTGCCAATAATCGCATGTACGATACCGTAAGCGTCGGCTTTGAATTCAATACGACCGGCTTTTAAAGCTTTGATCGTGTTGGCGAGGTCGAACGTTACAGTGCCGGATTTCGGGTTCGGCATCAATCCGCGCGGGCCCAAGATTTTAGCGGCTTTGGCTAAATCTTTCATGGTGTCCGGTGTGGCAACGAGTACATCAAAGTCAATGGTGCCTTTAAGTACTTCGTCTACGATGTCTTCGCATCCTACTTTATCGGCCCCGGCTTTTTGTGCTTCCTGTGCGTGTTCGCCTTTGGCGATAACTGCGATGCGTTTGGTTTTACCCGTACCGTGCGGCAAAGCTACCGTGGAGCGAACTTGTTGATCCGCTTTTTTGGTATCAATGCCTAATTTTACGTGAAGTTCTACCGTTTCATCGAATTTGGCCTTTGCGTTATCTTTTACGATTTTAAGACCTTCTTCTACGGTATAGACTTTGTTTTTGTCGTACGCTTTAGCAGCGGCTTCTAGTCTTTTTCCCATCTAAATACTCCTTAGGTTCAAACGGGCCTTAGCCCTCCCTCAGTTTAAATTATTTAACTACGTCTACGCCCATGCTGCGGCAGGTACCTTTTACCATTTCAGCAGCTTGTTTAATGTCTTTGGTGTTCAAATCGGGCAATTTTTGGGCCGCGATTTTTTCACATTGGGCTTGCGTAATCTTGCCGACTTTATCTTTGTGTGGAGCGCCAGAACCTTTTGCAAGTTTGAGCTCTTTGATAATCAGCGTGGCCATAGGCGGCATCTTGGTAATAAAGGTGAAAGAGCGGTCTTCAAATACGGTAATGATGACCGGGATCTTAATCCCTTTTTCCATTTTAGCGGTCTTGGCGTTGAATTGTTTGCAGAATTCCATAATGTTGACACCGTGCTGACCTAAGGCCGGGCCCACAGGCGGGGCCGGGTTGGCAGCGCCGGCAGGAATTTGCAATTTAATGTATCCTTTTATTTTTTTCTCTTTTGCCATTTTTTGTTACTCCATCTTTTTACTGCATACTGCGGTAAAATTAGTTCTTTTCTACTTGGAGGAAGTCTACCTCAACCGGGGTGGCACGGTCGAACACCGTTACCATCACTTTGAGTTTGTTCTTTTGTTCGTTTACTTCTTCCACTACCCCAATAAAGTGTTTAAACGGTCCTTCGGTAATGCGGACGCTTTCACCACGTTTAAACTCTACCAAGTATTTCGGTTTGCCGCCGGGGTTATTAATGCGGTCTAGAATTTCGGTAATATCTTCTTCAGGAAGCGGAACCGGCGTGGGATCACCCAAAAAACCGGTTACACCCGTAATATTACGGATGAACCAATACGCCTCACTGGTCATTTTCATTTCCACAAGCACATAGCCCGGGAAAAATTTGCGCTGGTGGCGGATTTCTTTGTTTTGTTTTACTTCGCGAACTTCTTCCGTAGGAACGAGTGCCTGGAAGATACGGTCCCCAAATTGGTGGGTTTCCACGTCGAGTAAGATTTTCTTTCTTACTTTTTCTTCGTGTCCGGTTTGCGTGTGTACAACGTACCAAGCGGTAGCGGTTTCTTCACTCATTAGTTTCCTCCTACCACAGCGCCCAAGATCCGGGTAAGGCCAAAGTCAATAATGCCCACATAGGCAGACACCAGGACCACCACAATCCCTACTAAAATAGTGGATTGGATAACCTCTTGACGGGAAAGCCAGGTGGATTTTTTGAGTTCCGCCACAGAATCCTTTACAAATTGGACTGCTCTTTTCATAGAATGGTATCCTTGGTATATAATCTGGCAGGAGCGGAAGGACTCGAACCTTCAGTCCCGGTTTTGGAGACCGGTGGTTTACCAGTTAACCGACGCTCCCCCGAAAATCTTACGAGGCTTTGCCTTCTTTATGTACGGTTTGTTTGCCGCACGCTTTGCAGAACTTGTTCAGTTCCAGCTTATATTCTTTCTTTTTGCCGCGCACTTTATAATAATTTTTGTTTTTGCATTCTGTGCAAATCAGCGCGATCGTCATTCTTTCAGTTGCCATCTGTTAATTCCTTATACAACGGATTTTTTGCCGTCTGTTCACCTCCGCGAGGGCGGGATATTTCCCGCCCCGCGGTAGAGAACTAAACATGCAGTTTACTTCAATTACTCAATAATTTTGGTTACTACACCAGCACCTACGGTGTGGCCGCCTTCGCGGATGGCGAAGCGCAAACCTTCTTCCATAGCTACCGGGGTAATCAATTTTACTTCGATTTCGGCGTTATCACCGGGCATAATCATGTCTTGTTCGAAAGACAATTCACCGGTTACGTCCGTGGTGCGGAGGTAAAATTGCGGTTTGTAACCCTTGGCGAGCGGGGTATGGCGTCCGCCTTCTTCTTTCTTCAAAATGTAAACTTGGCCTTTGAAGTGTTTGTGAGGGGTTACAGTTTTAGGAGCAGCCAAAACTTGACCGCGTTCTACTTGGTTCTTGTCGATACCGCGTAACAAAATACCTACGTTATCGCCGGCGATACCTTCATCCAAGAGTTTGCGGAACATTTCGATACCGGTGGCTACGGTGTTGAGCGTGTCGCGGAAACCAATGATTTCCAACGGATCGCCCACGTGCACCTTGCCGCGTTCAATACGACCGGTAGCTACCGTACCACGACCGGTAATAGAGAATACGTCTTCTACGGCCATCAAGAACGGTTTATCGGTTTCGCGTTTGGGTTCAGGGATCCAAGAATCCAAAGCGTCTATCAAGCGGTGGATGCTGGGTTCGCCCAATTCGCTTTGATCGCCTTCAATAGCTTTCAAAGCAGAACCGCGGATGATCGGGGTGTTGTCGCGATCAAAGTCATATTTGCCCAACAATTCGCGCACGTCTTCTTCTACGAGGTCG
The DNA here is from genome assembly GCA_045116875.1 of Elusimicrobiaceae bacterium. Lineage (GTDB taxonomy): Bacteria > Elusimicrobiota > Elusimicrobia > Elusimicrobiales > Elusimicrobiaceae > Avelusimicrobium. The sequence goes on from JBGUMP010000031.1 coordinate 51,560, forward strand.
AGCATGTCTTTGTCGTCAACTAAATCGGCTTTGTTCAAGAACACGACCAATTTCGGTACGTTTACCTGTTTGGCCAAAAGTACGTGTTCGCGGGTTTGCGGCATCGGACCGTCTTCAGCGGATACTACCAAGATAGCACCGTCCATTTGAGCGGCACCGGTAATCATGTTTTTAATATAATCAGCGTGGCCGGGGCAGTCGATGTGCGCATAGTGGCGTTTGTCGGATTCGTATTCTACGTGAGATACGGCTACCGTTACAATTTTGGAAGCGTCACGTACTACACCGCCTTTGGCGATGTCGGTGTAAGCCATGGCTTTGGCTTTACCTTCTTTAGCTAATACTTTGGTAATAGCGGTGGTGAGCGTGGTCTTACCGTGGTCTACGTGACCAATGGTACCGACGTTCACGTGCGGTTTGCTGCGAGAGAATTTCTCTTTAGCCATTTGTTCAGTTCTCCTTAATTATTTCTTTAATTTAAAAGCTGGGAGTGGGAATCGAACCCACGACCTTTTCCTTACCATGGAAATGCTCTACCTACTGAGCTACCCCAGCATACTACTGCAAATTTTAGCTGGGAGTGGGAATCGAACCCACGACCTTTTCCTTACCATGGAAATGCTCTACCTACTGAGCTACCCCAGCAACTTAAATTGTTTAGCGGGCGAAGGGAATCGAACCCTCGTCACAAGCTTGGAAGGCTAGTGTTCTACCATTGAACCACGCCCGCAAACTACTACGTTAACATTATACCAAAATTTGATGCGCCTTCAAAGTTTTTTATACGCGGGCACCGATAAAAACGACCCCCGGAGGGGTCATCTATATCTTTAATTATAACAAAATTGCAGTAAATAATGCAACATGAAAATCATACTTACATACCAAAAAAGTATTGCGCCTATCGCCTTTTTTCAAAATAAAAACAGGTGCGGGTGGGAATCGAACCCACGAATAAGAGTTTTGCAGACTCTCGCCTTACCACTTGGCCACCGCACCATCAAAACGACTCAAATTGATATTTTTATTATAGCAAAAACACGTATCCCTGGCAACAAAATTGACATTTTCAGACGAAAACTTGATTTTTTAAAATGGGCCTTGATTTTTTACTGTTTTTCCTTTATACTCTTGGTAAGGGAGCGCCACACAGGCCCGTTTTAAGGGTATGCCTCTTGTAGGGGACTCGGCCTCCCTCCTTTATTATAATTCCGGCGTTATGGGCGCCGGAGTTTTTTGTGAATAGAATGGCCATGCCCAATTGGGAGCATGGCCAGACGGTATGGAGAAGACATACCATGAAGAAATGGCTTTACAGATTAAAAGTAAAACCGCCCTGTTAAAGCCGCGCCAAAACCGGAGCGATCAGACAGAACATCCCCGTCCTTTTTTACTTTAGCTGCAAAGTTGTAGCGGGCATCCAACCCTAACGCAAATACCTTGGTAAAACGATATTCGCCGCCAACGGTAATGTGCGGGAAAACCCTGGTCTTGCTAATACTATCGTCCACTACACCGTCTGCTTCTAATTTTGTGCGAAGAATGGTCATCCCCGCGCCGCCAAACCAGCTGAAATTTTTTATACCATTATCCCGTTTATAGTAGACAGTAATCGGGAAGGCATAGGTGTCTTCCGTAATATTGCTAAGACCTTTTAATTTCAACTCATTCTCGCCGTAAACGTCCCACCCCACTTTGAGACCGATTTTATTTGCTTCGTCATTCAAGGCCCATTCATGCAATACTTCTAAGCTAAAATATCCGGCGCTCTTGTCCAATTCGCGGTCAACCATTGTAAGTTCATCAAAACCATCTTTTAAGGTTTTAGGATCGTTTTGACCGGCACCCAACTTGATGCCTACGCCCCAATTACTGGTACGGGTTGTATAGTCCGAACTTGAGGAAGTTTTTTCTTGTTTGTTTGCTTTTGAAACAGTAACATTATCTTGTTTCTTTCCGCTGAACAAACTTCCATTTCCCGGCTGAGCCACGTACGAATTTTGCGCACTTGCTGACACTGCCAATGCTGACACCATTAATATACCTACTATCCATTTATTTTTCATTTTTCTATCCTTATTTTTCCCGAGCTCATAACAACAAAAAACGGCCGTTATTGTGAGCTATCTCTATTAACCCACATAACAGCCGTGGCTTGCTATCACCCAAGGGATGATAGCAAACGCTCAGCGCAAAACAACGGGCTCATGACTTCCCATCGTTTTGCGCCTAAAACAGCTGTTTTTGGTATAGAGATATGCCACTGGTTTCCCAATAGCTCTCCGCATACTACTTATGCGGTTCCAAAAACAGATTCAAATCCGACTAAATACTACTTTAAGTATAGCACATTTTTGCTATATACAAGTTTTTGCGGCAAAACTACGTTACTAAAACAACAAAATAATAAACCAAATAAAGAAAATGCCCACCAAGCTAAACAGGGCAATCACGGGAATAAAACCAAACAGCCACCCACCCAAGGCTTCGGCCGTGCCCACTTCCCATGCGTGTTTAAGCCCTACCACCAAATAACCCAGTTCAAGAGCAAACACAAACAGTAAGGCCAGGGGGGCGGCGTATCCCAAATGAGCTTGAGGCAACGCGGCAGATATCAACGCAAACGCAATTAAAATTGCCTTAATAAAACCGGCACTTCCAATCAGCACAAATAATTGCGCGGCGGATACTTTTACACGGCGTAAATCCAAAAAGAGCCCACACAACGCCGCAATAAAATATCCGGCTGTTACCTCGGCGCAGAACACTAAGAACCACTTAAACAACATGCCCGCCACGGATAAATGGTCACCGATGTTAAAAAATAAAACCCAACTCAGAGCTGCTACCAAATACCCCAGACACGCCTGCCGAAAAGACCGACGGGTCAACAAACGTCTTATTCCGGCGGCCGGATCTTTTACATACAAGAAATAGGTTTCTAGTAAATGTGTCATTAGTGTACCCACAAGTAAGCCACGCTAGGTGTTGCCATCGATTGTAATTGTTGCACGAGCGAAGCACTCTCCACAGAAGAACCAAACGAAAAAATAAAATCGCGCAAATTATCCGATTTGGAAGAAATAATTTTGGGGTCTTTTACGCCGGACAGTTCTCCTGCCAATTGTAAAGCTTCATCTTCGCCACCCAATTTATCTACAAAACCCACATTATAGGCCCGTTGCCCAGTAAATACACGTCCGTCGGTATATTCTTTTAGTTTAGCTTCGCTCACTTCGGGACGTCCGGCCTTTACCGCCGCAAAAAATTGTGTATAGGTATCATCCACCATATCTTGTAAAAGGGCTTTTTCGGCATCCGTCATGGGGCGATAGGCGGAACCCATATCTTTGTATTTGCCCGATGTAATCGGCACCATTTTTACGCCGATTTTATTAAATAATCCTTCCACATTGCTCGTTTGCATAATAACACCCACAGACCCGGTAATAGTCCCCGGTTCCGCCACAATTTTATCGGCAGCCATTGCAATGTAAAAACCACCGCTAGCGGCCACATCGCGAAAAAGTGCCACCACTTTCTTGCCGTTCTTTTTGGCTTTTAAAATTTCGCTGTAAATATTTTGTACAGCAGCTACGGTGCCCCCGGGAGAATTAATATCTAACACGATGGCTTTTACATCTTTATCTTCGCCGGCTTCGCGCACTTTTTTTGCAATAGCTCCGGCCCCTTGCGGCCTGGAAAAGGGAGAGGAAGAATTGTCCGTAGCAATTACGCCGCGCACTTTAATCCAAGCAACGCTTGGTTTCCCTTCCTTTGAAGATAACGTCGATGTAATAGCTGAAGAAACTCTTTTTTCTGTTTCTTTTACAGTTTCACATTTCATTCCCGGCTTCAAGGTTAAGTAAATACCGCACAAGGCCGATATTAAAAACAAAACCAAAAAACAGCCCGGCCAAAAAGCACGGCCAAACCCCACCGTGCGGGAATCAGTACTTGTTGGAGCTTCTTGTGTAGAAGAAGCGGATGTGGTAGTTGTTGTTTGTTCTTCCATAAATTCCTCTAAAAATAAGTTACTTTATTATACTAATTAAATTGTACAATATGAACAAATGGAGGATTTATGCTAACTGGTATTTTTACAGCTCTACCTACCCCGTTCTTGCCGGATGGCGCTTTAGATATACAACATCTCATCAAATTAGTACACGCACAAGCAAACGCGGGCGTGCACGGTATGGTTCTTTTAGGAACTACGGCCGAAACGCCTACGCTTACTGCCCAAGAACAAAAAACAATTTTAGATACTTGCATGCCTCTTTTACAAGGAAAAATGCAACTAATTATTGGGGCGGGCACAAACAACACACGTTCCACCATTGAAAACTTACAACTAGCCGCGCAGTATAAGCCCGATGCCGCCTTAGTGGTCACTCCGTATTACAACAAACCAAACCCGTCAGGGCTTTTGGCTCATTATAAAGCAGTCGCCCAGGTAGGGTTACCGCTGGTGATGTATCACATCCCGGGCAGAACCGGGCTCAAATTATCTGCGCAGGTCATGGACGAATTACTTACCCAAATTCCCCAGTTAATAGGCATTAAAGAATGCAATTACGACATGGCCCAAGTAACGGACAATGCCGTAAAATATGCCCATAAAATTAATTATTTTTGTGGAAATGATGAATTACTTCTTCAATTTTTAGCTGTTGGGGCTTGTGGGGCAATCAGCGCCGCTGCCAGCGTATTGGCACCCGGGTTTGTAAAGATTTATAATTTGTTTAACGCCGGCAAAACGCAAGAAGCGTTTGCGGTCTTTGCTAAAATTTATCCACTCATCAAAGCCTGTTATTGCGAAACTAACCCTACTTGCATTAAGTATATGTTACATCGGTTGGGATACGGTTCACAAACGGTACGCGCCCCGTTGGGTGAAATTAGCGAAGAACACAAAAAACAAATTGATACATTGTTACATCAGACAGAAAAGGAATTTTTAATTTAGTATGACAACGGTAGGTATTATTGGTATTAACGGAAAAGTAGGACAAAATGTTTTGGCCCAACTAAAAAAAGTGAAACACCCCTTTGAGCTAAAAACTTTTGGCAGGAACGACCCGATTCCTGCGCTAGACATTGCCGTGTTATGTACGGACAATCCCGTCAGTGCGCAATTGGTTCCGGCTCTTAAAGACCGGGTAAAATTTATAGTGGATATGTCGAGCGAGTTTCGCATGACGCCCGGCGTGCCGCTGGTCATACCGGAAATAAATCCACAAGCTATTACAGCCAATTCACAACTCATTGCCAGCCCCAATTGCACTACCACCGGGCTTGTGATGAGTTTGGCTCCGCTACGTGATTTTTATCACATTACCGAAGCTTTTTTCTGTTCCTATCAAGCTATCAGCGGCGGCGGAAAAAAACTACTGGATGATTTCCATACGCCCGGCTCTTTGTATGAAAACAATTGCGTGCCGCTTATCGGCAGTATTCAAGCAAACGGCCACACCAGCGAAGAATTAAAGGGACTCTACGAAACGCGCAAAATTATGGATTGGCCACACATCAAAGTATATTGCCACACGGTACGTGTTGCTGTGGAAAACTCACATTCTCTGGGTATAACCATCAAAGCAAAAGAACCGTTTGATTTAGACCAAGTCAAAAAATTGTGGAACCAATTTCCTAATTTGGTGTATAGTAAGGATGTAATTACACCCAAAGAAGCCAGCGGTAAAGAAGATGTTTTTATTTGCCGTTTGCGCGGCGACGTGGAAGACCCGCACATCATTCACTATTTTGTAACTTTTGACAATTTGCTTAAAGGAGCCGCGATGAACGGACGCCAAATTGTAGAAGAATTATTGGAGCGTTTTTTCAAATGAAGAAACTACAAACAGTGCGCGTGCTGTTAAATGGCGCAAACGGAAAAATGGGGCAAGCCATCGCGCGACTTATTGCACAAAATCCACAGAAAAATTTAGTGGTATCTGCTACGCGCCAAGCCGGGCAAAACGACATCCAAGAGCCGTTTGATATCGTTATAGATTTCTCCACTCCGCAAGGTGCGCAAGAAGCGTTTTTGCTTGCCAAAAAATACAAAAAACCATTCTTGACCGGCACCACTAATTTGCCGGAACCATTTTTATTTACGTTGCAATCGGAAGAAAAAATCCCTGTTTTTTTTGCACCCAATGTTAGTTTGAGTGTTTACTTTTTTACGGAGCTTGTGAAGCAGGCCTGTAAAATGTACGCCGGGTATGCAAAAGCACTGCATGAAATTCACCATGTACACAAAAAAGATGCCCCCAGCGGGACCGCCAAACGCATCGCGGCGGAAATGGATTTACCCACGGAGCAAGTAACGTACGAACGCATTGGTGAAACGGTGGGCACGCACAGCGCTACCCTTTCGGGCCCGCTAGATGAAATTACGCTGACACACAAAGCCACCAACCGTGATTTATTTGCGGTCTCTGTGCTGGATATTGCCGCGTGGCTTGTAAAACGAACCGGCGGTTTTTATACGATGAGCGATTTTGCAAAATTTAAATTAAAGGAAAAGAAAAAATGAAAATTCACTTTGTAGGTATCGGTGGCGTAGGGATGAGTGCCCTCGCCCAACTCCACGCCATGGGACATGACGAAGTAACCGGCTCGGACCGGCTCATTAGCAAAGGTTATACGGACATGGCTCTGTGGGATTATTTGAAAAAATTAGACATCAAACTCTATCCACAAGACGGTAGCGGCATTGACGAAAAAACCGAACTCGTGATTTTGTCTTCCGCCATTGAAAGCGATAACCCGGAATTATTAAAAGCCAAACAACTGGGCATCCCAACCATGCACCGCAGTGAACTCTTAGCCCAACACGTGGCCCAGCACCGCACGATTGCGGTCTCCGGCACCAGTGGCAAAAGCACGACGACTGCCATGGTCTACGATATTTTAGCATTCGCGGGGATGAGCCCGTCCGTCATCACGGGAGCGTCCATTTTGTCGCTGCAAAAAGAGCAGGGCGTGTTTGGCAACGTCTACAAAGGCAATAGCGACATTTTAGTCATTGAGGCCGACGAGAGCGACGGCTCTATCGTCAAGTACCAACCCTATCTGGGTTTGTGTTTAAACTTGCAAAAAGATCACAAAGAAATCGATATTTTGCAGGGTTATTTTAAACAGTTTATTTCACACTGCAAAACCGCCATCATTAATGCGGAAGAAGAAAACTTGCGCGCCTTGGGCGGGGATAAATCCTTTGGTATTTCGCTAGGGGACGTACACCCTACCGATATTAAAGTGGACGGTTTTGGGTCCGACTTTACCATTCAAGGCCAATCTTTCCGCTTGCAAATCCCCGGCGTACACAACGTAGCCAATGCTACCGCCGCCGTGGCCGCTGCCTTGCACATGGGGGTAGATTTACAAACCTGTGCGCAAGCGTTAAGCAAGTTTACCGGTATTGCCCGCCGCTTTGCTTCTATCGGTAGTTATAATAAAATTGAAGTGGTGGACGATTTTGCCCATAATCCGCATAAACTGGCCGCCACGATTGCCGCCGCTCACCTGCGCGGAAAACGTGTATTGGCGTTTTATCAGCCGCATGCGTTTGCATCTATTAAATTATTAACGCACGAATTTGTGGAAAGTTTTGCCAAAAGCATTGGAGAAAACGACCACTTGTGGTTGACTGAGGTTTATTACCCGGGCGGAACTATCCCTGAAGGCGTTACTTGTAAAACCGTATATGAAGGCCTTAAAAAACGCGGCGTTAATGTGGATTATGAGGCCTGCCGTGAACGCATTTTAGCGCAAATGGCGGCCGCCGCCAAGCCGGGGGACATCCTCCTAGTTTTGGGCGCGCGCGACCCCACCTTGACCGATTTTGCCCGCAAACTCCTGGCCGCTTTGCGCATTACACAAGGGCTTTGTAATTGTTCCAAGTGTATGCTAGGCAACTGCTGCATGGCCTTTGAAAAGTAAATGGGAGCTAAAATGGAACTAAAGATAGGCAAGAACAACCCTGACAATATCACAAAACTTTTTTTCACACCGGATTATATTCTCTTAGTTGTGGATGGGGAACAAATTCTTCTCCCATATTGTGATACCGAACTTAACCTCGCGTTTCATATAATACGGGTTGATACTCCTTTGCACAATAGGCATCCTTATGTATTACAAATTTCTTCCATAAAAATGATTTTACAATCAAAAGAAAAAACTTTTCAATTGACTTGTATAAACAAAACAAGAGATCTGCTATCTGCATTACAGGAGCAACATCCCTTTAAAAACATATCCTTTCAGTTTCAAGCAGAAAAAGATCCCCCCACCTCTTTGTTAGCAAAAGAACTAGAACAGCTTTTCAAAATGGCTATTGCCGGCAAAAAGGCAGAATTGCCTTCCTTTTTTATTATTTCTTCTCCATGGGGCATGGAAAGTTTTGCCAAAAAAGAGTCTTATTTTATGTCGCCGAGGGATGGGCTTGTTTTATGTATTTTTTTTATTCTCACGTTAGTGATATTTTTTGTATGGTTTTTTAATTAAACTCATTCATGGCCTTCTCCAGACCGTCTTTGAAATAGGTTTCCAGCGCGCGTACCGCACGCGTTAAGGCAGGGGTTAATAATTCTTCTTCGTCTCGGGTAAATTTCCCTAAAACAAAATTGACCAAATCAAACTTCTCGGGCTTGGGGCCAATTCCACAGCGTAGCCGGGCAATTTTGTCCGTGCCCAGTTGCTCAATG
>JBGUMP010000032.1:0-47434 GCA_045116875.1 Elusimicrobiaceae bacterium
AATTACCCCTACTTGGATGCCTTTTGCCTGCAGTTTATTAAAAATGGGGACCAATTCTACCACAGGCTCATATCTGTCTTTGCCGACACAGAGGAAAGGCCATAGAATCCGATTGTTTGTTCCATTGGCAAATTAGTATAATAGCGTGTACTTATTCACGCTGAATTGGAGAAAAATATGGAACAATTAGCCAATATGCCCTTGTGGGCACAAATGCTGTCAATGGGAAGTTTCATGTTTGCCAGCGGCATATTAATGGCGCGGCTGCCGCTACTTCCCGCGCTTTTATTATCAATTTTTTACTTTTATGGTTTGTTTAACAGTACGGGAAGTTCAGCAAGTTTTATATTTCAGCAACCTTCATTTGGAAAATGGCTATTGGTCCATCTGATTTACATCGGGATAATAATATTGATCATCCTAGGGGGCATCCTCAAAGGCGGCCGTAATTGGGAAAATTCATTAGCAATGGGCCTTGGGTTAGTATTCGTGACGGTTTTGTTTATACTTATCTGTCTGATTCCAGCTTTTATCAAATGGATTTCTCTATTAAGAGCATTGCCTGGCCCTTTCTGGCTTACCGTACTGTGGTGTGTTTTATTTACAGGGGGCCTTTTGTTTGGGATTTTGACGGGGATAAAGTTTCTCAATGAAGAAGGGTTATTCTTTAGGGGATTTGTACCTTCTTTATTGATGGCTGCGGGAGCATGTGGTTGCTGCTTATTCTCCATTTTCAAAGGAGGCAATTTATGGGGAATGTTTAGCGGATGTGCTTCTTTTGTTTTAGTGTCGTTATTACTTTGTTTTTTCCGATAATATTTGGAGAACATTCATAAGAACAAATCAAGAGGACTACCTTCGTTATTTCTCTATAAAACATACTGCTTGGTGGGCGCAGTAAAATTTGGGCGTTACCCATATAGGGGGTAAATTTTAAACAAATTAAATCCCGCTAATCTTTTGCCTTATCACTATTACCTCAAATGTGCATCCCTAATTGTGTCGTAAATTTCGTACAGTTTCTGTACTCCGTTTTCTAACACATAGTAATGATGTATGTAAGGCACTAGCAAGCCAATGCATAAAACAGATAGCATACAAAACAGCATGCCATAGTAGCAATTGTCCACAAAACAAGCCGAAGTCATCGTAAATATCGTCAAAAAGGCAAATAACACGGTGACGATTAAGTGAATCAACCTCTCATGCTGAAAAAAGCCAATTTGAACCAACATCTCCCGTAAAATTACCTCTTTGTCTTGCGTAGGCAAACCCTTCCCTGCCGTTATTTCATTGGCGCGTTTCGTCATTACTTTAATATAATCTTTAATTCTCTTTCCCATATCAGTTCCTCATGCTAATCTCAAGGATAACAAAACCCTGCTTTAAGCAGGGTTTAGCTTTATAAATTTTCTTTCGGTTTTGGTTGTGTTTCCGCTGTTTCCGGCGTGGGCGGCGCAGGTTTTTCTTCGGCTTTTGTAATATCAGTAACCTTTTTTATCGAAGCAACCGGTTTCTCCGTTGTTTTCTCTGCGGTCGTTTCCGTTTTTTTACCTTTTCTCTCCTGAACCGATTTGGCAAATTGCTCTCGCGCTTCTAGAATTTCCAACATCAACATGACTTGCCGATAATCGGTTTTTTCCTGTTCGGTCAAGTTTTCATTGTCCGCCAAATACACTGCCGCGCCCGGTGCATCAGGGCTCTGGGGTGCCGGGCTGGCCTGCACCTTCAACAACGCTTTAATAACCGCAGCCGTGTTGTGTTTGGCGGCTTGTACTAGCGCTTTGTTCTTATTAATTTGCTGTTGCTCAGAATTCGGCCCGTGTTTTGCCAGCGCCGTTACCACAGCCGTTGACGGGTTATGCCGGGCGGCCGTAGTAAGCGCCGTGTTTCCGTTTTTATCTGTATCCAATACAGAAGCCCCGGCCACAATCAGTTTGTAAATCACTTTTGGATCGGTGGCGTGTTTGGCCGCATAGAACAATGCCGTCTGCCCTGTTTTGTCCCGCACATTAATATCTTCCACCGTAAGCAACTTGAGCGTTTTATCGGTATTATTTTCTTCCAACGCGCGCATTAAGCGGGTAGCCCCCCGGGAATCCACATCCTGGGCAAAATGACGATACGCCAGCCCGCCGCAAATGATACCTATAAGCACTGCTATAAAAATCCATGTACGCTTGTCCATAGTTGTATTTTAGCACATTGCAACGCACAAATTGCTAAAATATAAGTAATTACTAACTTAGAGGTATCCTATGTCTGAACAACAACACAATAATGCGCTAGACGAAATTATCAAACAGCGCTACGCCGAAGTAGAAGAAATTCGCCAAATGGGCATTACCCCCTATCCGAACCGCTGCGACAAACAAATTTCCTGTGCACAGGCCAAAGAATTGGCCGAAAATGCCGAAGCTGTCACCGCCGGGCGGTTAATGCAAATCCGTTTGATGGGCAAGGCGGCATTTGCTCACTTGCGCGATTTTACGGGCCGTATCCAACTCTACGTGGCTAAAGACAATTTAGGTGAAGAAGCTTACACTTTCTTCAAAAAACATATTGCCGTGGGCGATTTTGTCAGCGTAAGCGGGCATATTTTTGTTACCAAAACTGGTGAAAAGACCATCAAAGTCACCAAGATGACCCTCTTGTCCAAGGCCATTCGCCCCATGCCGGAAAAATACCACGGCCTACAGGATACCGAGGTCCGCTTCCGCAAACGTCATTTGGATTTAATTGCCAATGAAGACGTTAAAGACATTTTTATTAAGCGCGCCAAAATCATTTCTTCCATCCGCAAAACATTGGATGAAAAGGGATTTTTAGAAGTAGAAACCCCCATTTTAAATCCGTCCTCCGGCGGGGCTATTGCGCGTCCGTTTGAAACATATCACAACGCGCTCAAAATGCCGCTCTACATGCGTATCGCTCTAGAGTTGCACCACAAACGCCTCATCATCGGCGGGCTGGACCGCATTTATGAAATCGGGCATATGTTCCGCAACGAAGGCATCGACACAACCCACAACCCGGAATTTACCATGATGGAACTCTATCAAGCGTATGGCGACGTAAACACCATGGCAGACCTGTTTGACGAAATTTTGGGTAACGCCGCTAAAGCCATTGGCGTAGAAAAAGTAAAATTCCGCGGGTATGAAGTAGATTTGCGCCCGCCGTATAAACGTCTTTACATCCCCGTGGCGTGGCAGGAAAAATTCGGCCGCGACATCCACGAAGTATTGGACGGCCGCAAATTCAACCGCGCCAAGTTGGAAGAAGTCGCCCGCGAACAAGGTATTAAATTCTCCGCTGATGATAGCGATAGCGCTATTTTTGATGAGCTTTTTGAAGGCAAATTACTGGCCGATTACCACAACCCCGTAATTGCCCTGGATTACCCCACCGCCGTAAGTCCGTTCTCCAAGACCAAACCAGGAGACCCGGAACTGGTAGAACGCTTTGAAGTGTTTGTAAACGGCCAAGAATTGGGGAATGCTTATACCGAGCTTAACGACCCAGCCGACCAGCTTCAACGCCTCAAAGACCAAGCAGCTGCTAAAGCCATTGCCAAAGGCGAAGACGCTGAAAATGCCGACATTTTAGACGCCGATTATATTGAGGCGATGGAATCGGGCATGCCGCCAACAGGTGGGATGGGTATTGGCATTGACCGTATTATTATGATGCTTACCGGGCAAGATTCTATCCGTGAAATTATTTTCTTCCCCACGCTCAAGAAATTAGACGAAGAAAAAGAAGAAAAATAATTTTTAACTTCAACTAAAAAAGCCCCCGGCAAATCCGGGGGCTTTTTACCTGTACAGAAACTATTTTTTATGTAGTGTTTCTAACTTCTTTTTTGCAATGGGTTCCCCTTGCTTGGCGGCCATTATGTAATAGCGCATAGCCTCTTTTTCGTTCTTTTCAACGCCAACGCCGCGTTCATACAAATCCGCCAATAGCGTTTGAGCAAGCGGACTTTGTTCATCAGCTACCGATTTTAAAATTTGCGCGCTTCGCGTCTCATCTTTTTCAGTTCCAAGCCCCTGCAAATAACATACCGCCAAATTGATACACGCTTCAAAATCGCCTGTTCGAGCGGCTTGTTCGTAGCAATAGAAGGCCTTCTCCGGGCTTTTTTCACAACCCTTGCCGGCGTTATATAGGCCCGCCAGCGCCACCATGGCCTTTACATTACCCTGTTTAGCTGCGGTATCAAACCAATTAAAGGCCTGCACGTAATCTTTTTTTACGCGTTTGCCTTGATAGTATAAATAGCCCATGTCATACTGGGCCTGAGCATTGCCCGCAGAAGCCAATTTGAGCAGTTTATCAACCGGATTAACTGAAAATTTGCGCAGAAAAATCCAAGCTATTGCCAAAATAAAAATAAAAGTAATTCCCATGCGGGTTTCTATCATTTGTTCCATAGGGGCTCCTATTTTGTTTTGATTAATTGTCGATTTTGCAACGTATACACCTCGTCTGCGTAATCAGCCGCGTGTACATCATGCGTTACCATCAAAATAGTAAGGCCTTCTTCCCGGCTCATACGAGCAAAATCTTCAAATACCTGTATTTTGCGTTGGGCATCCAAATTGCCGGTTGGTTCGTCGGCCAATAATACCAAGGGTTTATTACACAAAGCGCGGGCAATACTGGCACGTTGTTTTTCCCCACCGGAAAGATCCGCCGGCAGTTTGTGCACCATAGTTCCCAGTCCAAAACGCTCCAGAAGTTTTTGTGCTTTTTTTACGTTCGATTTTCCACGCATACGGGCAGGCATATCCACGTTTTCTAAAAGAGAAAATTCCGGCAATAGCCCGTCAAACTGAAAAACAAACCCCATTTTGGTTAAACGCAGTTTAGAGCGGGCGGCCTCGTTTTTTAGCGCAGTAATTTCTTTGCCGTCCACATAAATCTTACCGGAAGTAGGGGCATCGAGCATAGCAATTAAGTTAAGAAGCGTGCTTTTCCCCGAACCACTAGGGCCTAACAAAACCGTAAATTTCCCACGTGCGATGGTTAAAGTTACATCTTCCAACACGCACAAATTCTCGCTACCCTGCCCGTATATTTTAGTTATATGGTCCAGTTTAATCATCGCATATCATCCATATCGAATTGCATCCGTGGGATGCACACGGGAAGCTTTTAACGCAGGATATAAGCCCGCTACAAAACAAATCAAATAGCTTCCACCTACCACCGCTACAATATCTCCCCATTGCATACGTACGGGGACTTTTGTTAAATAATAAATATCGCCCGGTAATTCCACAATATTAAATGTGGCAATAATCCAACACAATAGGCACGCAAGCAAAATACCCAGTACAATCCCTAACGTGGCAATTACCATGGCTTCCCACATAAAAATACTGCGGATCATTTTAGGGCTAGCCCCAATGGCACGCATAATGCCAATATCACGCAATTTTTCCGTCCCCAGCAAAATCAAATTGCTGGCAATGTTGAGCGATGCCACCCCAATAATTAAAAATAGAATAATAAACATCATTGTTTTTTCAAGTTTTAAAGCGGCATAGAGTGTGCTGTTCATTTCGGCAAAGGTACGCACAGAATAACCGTACCCAATGGCTTGGGATATTTTTTCAGCTGTTTTCTGTGCGGTATTGATGTTATGTAGTTTTACAGCCACCCCGCTTGTCCCCTGTTTTAAACCAAAGAAATCGCTAGCGTGCGGCAGTAAAGTATAGACAATGGTATTATCAAATTCATAATACCCGGTCTTTAACAACCCGCTAATGCGGAATTTTTTCATTTTTGGAAACATCCCGGCAGAAGTAGAAATGGATTGCGGGGAAATGAGCACAATTTCATCCCCCACATCGGCTCCCAAACTAAACGCCAGTTCCGTACCCAATACCAAGGGAGCCGGGGCGCCTTCCGCCCAATCGGCAGGAGCAAAAGAACCCTCTATTAAAGAATCTGCTAAATTATTAATCTTTTTTTCTTGTTCGGGGTCTAGTCCGCGAACAATTACCCCTACGCTTTGCCCGGCATGAGTTAAAATTGCCTGCCCGTAAATATGCGGAGCCGCAGCATCCACCTCAGGTATTTGTTCTATAAGCGCAATATTCTTCTTATAAACTTCCGGGCTCATATTCCCAAATACCAAGATATGACTTTGTGCACCAATAACTTTGTCTTTGATATCGGTTTGAAACCCGTTCATGACAGATAAAGTAGTAATGAGCGCCGCCACCCCAACACTAACGCCCGCCACCCCAATAAGCGTGGTAATAAACGCAAACAAGCCCTGTCGGCGGGTTAAATAACGGGTTGCAACAGATCTAGCAAAATTCATAGACATATTGTATCAAAAAAACAATTAATTCAGCGCAACTCTGCGTTGCGCATCGTGGCATTTAGTGCCAATGTTCAATAAACGCTCGCTTTTCCGGGCAGCACTTGTGCACCGCCGCCTTCAAAAATTTCTGCCAGCGTTTATCAATACTGCGAAGGCGTACCCCCTGCAGCCAATATGCTAGCGGGATACGGGCAGAATTGCCCAGGTCATTGACCAAAAAGGGCCGGTAATTTCCCGCCCGATCTTTGGGAAACAAAATGTTTTCCGGATAGATGGACAAACAGAGCACCTGCTCCTCGTAAATTTTTTGCTTCAACGTGCACATGGCCGCATCAATAAGCGGGTCCAGCTGGGCGTTAGAGGTGGATGTTTCCAGCCAATCTTTTAGACTAAGGCACGGGGTTCCATCTGCATTTTGCAAATAGTCCACCATGTATCCGGGGCCAAGGTTAGTTTGCACCTCTCCATAAAAGCGGGGCAAAATAGTGGCCGTATGTTTGCGGCGGTAACGTGTTTTTAGATAAAACACTTCACGGTTTAAATCCCGTTTACCCGCCTCGTTATAAGCCACCTTTACACAGCGCGTAGGATCTTGCGGATGTACAAAACATTTTTTATGCGTACCTTTGCCGATTAATTTGGCCTGCGTTAAATCTAATATTTCGCTCATTTGGCTTCCTCTAAAAAAGCGCGCACGCTGGCATCGCTAGGCATACGCCAATCTCCGCGCGGGGAAAGCGCTACAGACCCTACTTTCGGTCCGTCCGGAATACAAGAACGTTTAAACTGTTGCGCAAAAAAGCGCTTAAAAAACACAGCAAGCCACTTTTTAATCTCTGCGGTTTTAAACTGTTCCGCAAATGCATGCTGTGCAAGAAAGAGTATCTTTTCGGCAGAAAATCCGCCGCGTATAAAGTGATACAAGAAAAAATCATGCAATACATACGGCCCCACCAAATCTTCGGTTTTTTGAGCAATGCGACCCTTTTTATCAGCGGGCAGGAGCTCCGGACTAATGGGAGTAGCTACAATATCGGACAACACCTTTTGTGTTTTGGGTTGTGTAGTTTCATGGGCAGACACCCATTGTACCAAAGACTTCACCAACGTCTTAGGAACACCCATATTTACGCCGTACATAGACATATGATCCCCGTTGTATGTGGCCCACCCGAGTGCACTTTCGGACAAATCTCCAGTTCCAATCACAATACCCCCGGTTTGGTTAGCCACATCCATTAAAATTTGCGTACGTTCGCGCGCTTGCACATTTTCATAGGTTACATCATGCGTTTTACCATCGTGACCAATATCTTTAAAATGCTGTTCACACGCTTTTTTGATAGAAATTTCCCGTATGGTTACGCCTAATTGTTTCATCAAGGCAAGTGCATTTTGATAGGTGCGGTCCGTTGTACCAAACCCGGGCATGGTAATACCCAGTATATCTTTGCGCGGGCGCCCCAATTTATCCATTGTGCGCACGGCAACTAATAAAGCCAGGGTAGAGTCCAGCCCGCCGGAGATTCCAACAACCGCGGTTTTGGCGTGCGCGGCTATTAGGCGTGTGGCAAGTCCAGTTACCTGAATATTAAAGATTTCTTCGCAGTGTTCATTTAATTTGTCACCCGACGGCACAAATGGCAGAGGGTCGATGTGGCGGGTAAGTTTGGTTACCGCCTTTACGGGTTGCCCCAGTTCAATCACTTCATACGGTGCGGAAGTTTCCAATGCGCTATCCGTACGGAAAGAGGTGTTGGCGGCGCGTTCGCTATGCAAGCGTTCCACGTCAATTTCCGTGGAAATAAGTTGCGGGCCGGTGATAAAACGTTTTGATACTGCCAGTTCATGACCATTTTCAAAAATCAGGGCATTGCTTCCATATACTACGTCAGTGGTAGATTCCCCAAATCCACACGATGCGTACACGTACCCGCACAGGCAACGGGCCGATTGCTGCGCCACCAACTGGCGCACATAGTCGTGCTTACCGACTAGCGCATTGCTAGCTGAGAGGTTAAAAATCACATCCGCCCCTTGCAACACGGCCGTGGAAGAAGGCGGCATAACTGCCCACAAATCTTCACAAATTTCCACCCCAAACTTAAAACCGCCCGCTTGAAAAATTAGGTCTGTTCCTACGGGAACGGTCTGCCCACACAAGGTAACCGCTTCGGCCGAAAAGGCCATGGCACGTACGAACCAGCGGCCTTCATAAAATTCATGATAATTAGGTAGGTAAGTCTTGGGCACTACGCCACAGATTTGACCTTTATAGCACACAACAGCAGCGTTTAACAGCACCGTGCCCGCGCGCACAGGAACACCCACGATAAAGGCAACATCCAACGTTCTGGTTTTGGTAAGTAGCGTTTGCAGGGCTGCTTCGGCTGTGTCCAACAAGGCCTGTTTAAGGAAGAGATCGCCGCACGTATATCCGGTAATGCACAGCTCCGGGAAAGCCACCGCGCGTACGCCTTCTTTGGCCGCTTTTTGAACAAGCGCTAAAATAGACGCCGCATTTTGAGCAGGGTCAGCCAGCGTTACAGTAGGGACGGCTGCTGCTACTTTTACAAAACCAAAATTTTTCATAGTCACTCCTTTCGCTAATATAAGTTTATTCTATAATTTTCAACGTTCCGATATACTCATAGACACACTTATAAAGGCCTACTCCTTCGCACCGTAGGATTTTAAGAGTTCTACAGTCTTTGTATTTCCGGCCTTTTGGGCTAGTTTTAGAGCGGTATTACCGTCATTATCTTTGGCATTAATATCAACACCTACGGAAATCAAAGTATTTAAGAAAGATTTAATTTTTTCTACGCTTGGGTGTTGTTGTGGATAATCGCCATTATCTTTCTCGAGTAGATCGGTATTTTTTTCGTTTACCTTACTCACGAAATCCATTAACACAGTCCTTCCTTTATTGTCTGTTGCATTAATATTAGCTCCCACAGATAATAATTTTTTTACAATTGAATTATAATCCGTATAATCCTCTAAATAGATAGACATTAAGGCGTTTTTCCCTTCCTTGTTTGTGGCGTTGACATTAGCTCCAGCTGCCACCAATATATCTATTAATTCTACTTTGTCTTCATTAACCCCATCACTATCCGACCATTCAGTCATAACCTTTATCAATGCAGTATTCCCATAATTATCAACTGCGTTTACATCCGCCCCAGCTTCAACCAACATTTTTATTATTGTTTCAGCATTTTCTGTCATATAGTGAGCAAGTGGCGCAAGCGCAGCATTCATCAAAGCTGTATTTCCATTACTATCCTTACTATTTACATTGGCTCCGTATGAGAGCAATACTTTTACTCCGCTAACGCTAGCATTTGCGCAAGACTTTCTTAATGCTTCATCTTTATCTTTTTGGCTTACTTTTATGCCAACATCTAGCAAGATTTTAAGAACTTCCCCGTTCTTGTCGTATTCATCAAAAAATGCATTATGTCCATCCCAATCCACAGCATTTATATCTGCCCCAGCAGCCAATAGCGCCTTTACAATTTCGGGGTTATTTGCTTTAAATAAAGCAGTACGACCTTCCTCATCTGTGGCATTTACATCGGCTCCGGCTTCAAGCAGTGCCTTAACAGTAACAAGAGAACGTCCCATAGAACTTGCTATCATCAGCGGGGTTTTCCCTCCTGTACAATTTTCATTTACATTTGCACCTGCTTCCAATAGCAAACTAACAACTTCTTCACGCTCTTTTTGATTAGAATACCCCATTCCACTATCATAGACTGCCCGGCATATCGCTGGATAACAATCTGCCTGAACGGATAGATTTGGACTTATTCCTTGGGCAAGCAGCTCTTTTACTTTTATTTCATCCCCTGCTATAACAGCTGCAGCGAAGCTACGTTCTATTTCGTTTAGTTCGTCTGGAAAGTTGCAAGAACAGATACTGTTTTCTTTCTCATCTCTCTTGGTGGATTCAGCTGGCTCCACAGGCAACTCGTTAATGGCAACACTTAAATCATAATCTTCTGGCACGGCCTCCATATCAGTAGGTTCTTTGTTACATGCCGATAAAGCCAACAGACAAATACTACAAAGTAAAAATTTCCGCATTCTTACTCCCCTAAGAGTTTGTTTTATTCATCCGGGCAACTAAATTATCTCACCGAATCGCCGTTACTTCGTATCCGGCGTTTTGCACGGCGGCCATAAGCACACTATCTTCCACCGGGGTAGCAGATTCTACCGTGGCGGTTTTGCTGTTTAAATCCACCGTTGCTTTCACACCGGGAATACTGTTCAACGCACGGGATACATGACCGGCGCAATGTCCACACATCATGCCTTTAATTTCTAACACTTTATGCATATTGTTTCCTTGTACTACATCCTTAAAAGATGGTTTAAATCGGTTCAGGCGAAGGGCATTAAGCACCACGCACACCGAACTAAAGCTCATCGCGCCCGCCGCTACCATAGGGTGCAACTTCCAACCCCACAGCGGGTAAAACACACCCGCAGCCAGCGGGATACAAATTACATTATAGAAAAATGCCCAAAACAAATTCTCTTGAATATTACGCATCGTCGCGCGGCTCAATTCAAGCGCGGTGGCCACTTCGCGCAAATCCGGGCGCATTAGCACCATATCTGCACTGGCGGCGGCTACGTCCGTCCCGGAACCCAACGCAAGGCCTACATCCGCACACGCTAAGGAAGGAGAATCGTTAATACCGTCCCCCACCATAGCTACAATGTTGCCTCCTGCTTGCAATTCTTTCAAATAATGCTGCTTTTCCGTAGGTAAAACACCCGCTTTTACCGTATCAATCCCTATTTGGGAAGCCACATAAGTTGCCGTAGGAATATTGTCCCCTGTTAACAACACGACACGGCACCCCAATTTATTTAGCAAAGCCACCGCTTCTGCGGAAGTCGGCTTGAGGGTATCCCCAAAGCCAATAAAACCAAGATATTTATTCCCACGGGCAAAAAATAATACCGTTTGCCCTTGGGCGGCGGCCTGGGCTATATACTTTTCCGCCTGCGGGACTTCAATCCCCCACTGTTGCATGGCTTTTAAATTTCCGCCGGACAAAAGGGCCCCGTCTTCTTGCGCACGAACCCCCAGGCCGGCAAACTCATGCCATTGGCTTACCGAATGTTGGGGTAATCCGGCATGTTCCAGGCAGTAATTTACCAATGCAACCGCAAGCGGATGAGACGACGGACGTTCTAAGGAATATGCTACTTCCAGTAACGCCGTCTCATCCACGCCTTCGGCAGGGCAAACGCGCGCTACTTGCATCCGGCCTGTAGTTACAGTGCCTGTTTTATCCAACACCACGGTGTTTACATGACGTGCACGTTCCAACACCTCAGCAGATTTAATCAAGATTCCCCTTTTAGCTCCCAGCCCCATACCCACCATAATAGCTGTGGGCGTGGCAAGCCCCAACGCACACGGGCAAGAAATTACCAATACGCAAACCGCGCAGGAAAGCGCAAAAGTCACTTCTGCTCCACACAACCACCATCCTAAAAAAGTAACAAGCGAAATAACCAACACTGTAGGCACAAAAATGCGGCTAATTTGATCTGCTAAACGGGCCACCGGTGCTTTACTATTGGCCGCTTGTTCAACTAGCGAAATCATCTGTGCCAATACCGTATCGGATCCCCGTTTTTGCACAGTAACTTCCACATATCCACTGATGAGCAATGTCCCCGCGCGCACCGCATTCCCTGCTTGTTTATCTTGCGGCAAGCTTTCCCCCGTCAAGGCAGATTCATCTACTGCACCCGCGCCTTTGTAAATCACCCCGTCCGCACTGATGCGCTCTCCAGCGCGGATTAAGAGGGTATCCGCTTCATCCAGTTCCTCCAGTGGAAGCGTTAATTCTTTATCATTGCGGCGCACAATTGCATGCATAGGGAGTAACTGAACCAACCCGGAAATAGCATCCGTCGTTTTAGATTTAGCACGCGCTTCCAGCCATTTACCCAGCGTAACCAAGGTTACAATCATGGCGGCCGATTCAAAATACAAATCATGGTGGCGATGTGTTCCTAGGGCCCACAAGCTTTGCCCCAAAGCCGCACTGGCACCCAAAGACACCAAGCTATTCATCGTGGGCGTACATCTAAAAAGCTGCGCAAATCCTTGTGTAAAAAAACTGCGGTTAAGCCACAATATCGGCAACGTCAGCAATAATTGCCAGATTACAGGCACACGTAACCCGTGCCACATCGATACAACCATCAAGGGAATTAAAAAGACAACGGAACGCCAAAAACGTTTTTGAAGAACGCGCGCTTGATCAATAGGAAGCGCGTGCAAGTCGCGCACGAGTTGCGCTCCATAGCCCGCGTCTTCTACCGCTTTGATAATTTGCTCCGAGGAAGTTTGCCCCTCATCATAATTAATCACAAGTCGGTTTTGCAGCAAATTAACGTCCGCGCGCGCTACCCCGGGCAAGGCCCGCACGGCATTTTCCACGTGCATTTGGCAGGCAACGCAACTCATCCCAGTAATATGAAAGGTTTGCTTCATACATATAGGATAGCGCTTATCCGTGCACCGTGTCAAACCGGGAGAACCAAAATTAGGACGCCTATTATTGTCCATGGAACATATGTTTGAAATAAGGATAACCATATCAAAGTTTCTTTAAAGTGTGACCCCAGACCCTGTTAGCTAACAAGGTTCTGTAATTTTGATAATACTCTGGGCTTTGACTATCCTCTCCAATACGAGAAGTAGTTTTTTGATCAAATTTGAAGTTGTAATTTCATCCGAGCAACATCTAACCCTTTTTTTCGCGTGCGCACGTCTGTTAAATTTGCTTTAATGGGATGTTCTTAAAACTAATAGTAGGAGAAGCTCATGAAAAAACTGATAGGAACTGTTCTGGCCGCTTTGCTTGTAACGACCGGCTTACATCCTGTGTACGCTTGTACCGGGATAGCCATCAACGCCGCCGATGGCACTAAACTTCTCGCTCGCACAATTGAATGGAAAGGCGGTAACTTAAACAGCAAACTTATTATCTTGCCGCGCGGTATGAAAAATACTGCGCTTACCCCTGAAGGCCAAAACGGGCACGTGTGGCACAACAAATACGGCGCCGTAGGGGCCAGCACCGTGGAACCGCCTTTTGTTACTGAAGGCGTCAATGAAAAGGGACTAAACGTAGGGATTTTTTACTTTGCCCATGTGGGCAGTTTAACCCCTTATAATCCCAAACGGGCCAAAAAATCTGTTAGCGACGGAGAACTGGTGCGCTATATGCTGACCAGTTTTGCCACTGTGGATGAAGCATTAAAAGGGTTAGAAAAAATTGAAATTATCCCCATCGGAAAACCAGATCAAAACGGTCACTATGCCACCGGGCACTGGCGTATTAGTGATGCCTCGGGGCGTAGCGTCGTATTGGAAATTACCAACCAAGGGGAACGCCACGTATATGAAAACAACTTGCGTGTATTTACCAATTCGCCCTCCTTCCCGTGGCATCAAGCCAATTTGAATAACTATATCCACCTTTCCGGCGGGGAAACCCCCGATAAAACCATGGGGGATGTAAACCTCTTTTCATTTGGTGGCGGCACCAATTTAGTGGGCTTGCCCGGCGATTTAACCCCAACTTCGCGCTTAGTACGGGCATTTTTCTACACACAAAGCGCGCCGGTTCCGGCCAATGCCTACGAAGCGGTTACACAAGCCTTTCACATTTTGAATAATTTTGACTTGCCCATTGGCGCCGAATATGCCCCCGGTGAAAAAATCCCAAATATGCCCAGCGCCACCCAGTGGACTGCGGTGAGTGATGTAACCCACCCGACGTTCTACTACCGTACAATGTATAATTCGGCAATCCGCAAAATTGATTTAACAAAAATTAATTTTGAAACGGTGAAATACCTAGTGTTAGATATGGATCCGCAACCGAAGGAAACATTCCAGGAACTTACATTTTAAGCACTAAAAACCCCCGCTCATAAAAAGCGGGGGTTTATTACTAAAATACGGATTAATTTTTTTGCAAGAGTTGTTCAAAGGTGGCAATGGTCACCGGACGGCTGAAAAAATATCCTTGTGCTAAATCGGCCCCACAGTTGCGCAAGAATTCCGCCTGTTCGCGCGTTTCTACCCCTTCAGCAACCACTCTTACACCCAATGTTTTGATCATATTAATAGCGCCTTGAATCACTTTTTGGGCGCGAGGATTTTCTTCAAAACCGGCCAAAAATTCTTTATCCAATTTGATGCTATCAAACTTGAGCTCTTTGAGCACATTGAGCGAGGAATAACCGGAGCCAAAATCATCCATGGCGACTGGGAACCCATACAGGTGTAACCCGGCAATTACTTCTTGGGCCCGTTCTAAGTTATTGAAAATAACGTTTTCTGTAATTTCCGCTTCCACCAAAGACGTTGGCACATTATTTTGCGCCATGATTCGACGGATTTGCGGAATAAACCGCGCATCATTTAGGTGAAGACGGGAAAAATTAACCGCCAACGGGACAATGGGCTGATTATTTTGCTTCCAGCGGGCAAGCACTTGTGCCACTTGCTCTAACACAAACATATCTAACTGCAAAATGAATCCGTTTCGTTCAAATAACGCAATAAATTCATCCGGGCGCACGCTATGACCGTCGTGGTTCCACCGCACCAATGCCTCTGCTCCGCGGATTTTCCCCGTGGCAAAATCACATTTTGGCTGAAGATATATCTCAAATTCTCCTTCCGCCAGTGCGCTTTGCATATGGTTTTCTATCTGCTGTTCGGTCACAATGCGGGTGCGATCGGCTATTTCATAAAATTCGCATTTATTAAACGTACGTTGTTTAGCGCGTTCCAACGCTAGATGGGCGCGGTCCAACATGATATAGAAGGGAATATCCTCTTTAATTTCATACACACCAAAAGCAATATCCAACATAATGCGAGAATCTTCCAAGGTGCAATCCCGCTTAAGCTGAGTGGATAAAAGTTTTAGGCGCTTCAAAAAGGAACGTTGGTCTTCATACTTAAGCAGTAGTACAAAATTGTCAGCTGATAAACGGCAAAAACTTTCTTCGGGGGCCAATTCCCGTTGCAATACCTGTGCCACCCGCTTGAGCACCTCATTACCTCGTTCGTACCCATGTAAATCATTAATCACTTTAAATTTGTTAATATCAAAAATAACAAGCGCCGCTTGGCGATTAAGCCCGGCCAACTTATTATCAAACTGCTCACACATTCGGTTAAAATTGTCAGCCCCTGTCAGCGGGTCAACAAATGCCGTAGTAAATAGTTGTTGGTTACTGTCTTCCCACAAGTGCATCACAAAAAAGAAAAGGCAGTAAAACATTAAAAAGACAACCCCAAATAAAATCAGTGAAATTTTAGCTACCTGCCCAGCTTGTTTTTCTACATGTTTGGCAGGCACAATCGACACCATATACCAACCATTTACAGATAATGGAGCAAATTGTAAAAAATGATGCAACCCGTCGTCACTATAATATCCGACCAAGATGCTTTCCCCTTTTTGAATGGCTTGACGTACTTGTTCCACATTGGAGGGAGTATCCAACTCAATTTGTTCCAGCATGGTAAAAATATTAAGGGGAATATCCTTCGCAAGTGCCAGCACCACCTGCCCGTTACGATTAATAATTAACGAATAGCCCTCATCACCCATAGTGGAAAGGGATAGCGCGCTTTTGTAATATGAAGTCTTTTGAACAGCCACCAACGCCCCTACGGGTTTCCCCTCATTAGGATCCAACGCAATGGCTTGAATCAACATAGAAGCGGGGTATTTGTGACCTTCCTGCCGCCGCACCGAAACATAAGGATTTCCGTTGGAAGTATGCTTTAAAATATCTTTTACAACCGCATCACTTAAAGAAGAAACTGTGGAAGAATAGAATTTACGTCCGTCATTCAATATCAAACCTAACAAATTAAAATGTTCATTTTGGTCAAAACGAGCCAACATTTCCGAGAGGGCAGATTCCCGTTTCCACGGATAAGAATCTTCAAACAAAACTGCCGTGGCCGTTAAAAGCTCTCGGTCTGTATCTATTAAGCGGTTAAAATCATCTACGGATTCACGCGTGGCGTCTGCAATGTTCGTGCGGACATCTCTTTCTAACAGAATAGTAACTTGTTGCCAGTAAAGCACCACACAAGCTACCACAACAATGGCCGCTATAAATGAGAAAATAATAAAGGGGCGGAAAGAAATTTTCTGCATAAAATTCACGCAAGGAACGGCTATATTGTAGCATTTCTTTCCGCATGTTGTCCTTACGCGCGCGCAGAGGAAGATTGCTTGTTTTTTTGCGTTTTAAATAGTCCCACGACCTGTTGTGAATACGCAAACATGGGATAAAAGGCCCCCTCCGGGTTGCGTAGTTCTTGTTCAGAAAATTCCTTATAAAACAACGCTTCTTTCGATACTGCAAACAAACACACATTTCCCGCAGTCGAAGGGCATGGCAAAGGTTGTCCGTTGTTTATCCGTATCATTTGAGCGGTTAATTTACTAGCATAGGCCAGCATATGGGCAGCGGCTTCTTGTAACGGTTCGTTTCCATGTCCGCCTATCATGCCGCCTAAACCGCTTTTACTATTGTTTTCAAAATACAAGCTACTATCCCCCAAAGAATTAGTAGCAATCAGTAAATGCTTTACAGCACCGCCATCTGCCAGGGCCATTTCTACCCCCGCCGCTACAATTTTTTCAGGGCCAATCTCAATAATCCCCTTGCGGTTATCTAAATTTTTGGCATCCAACCAAAAAGCACGCATATTTTCATAAGCTTTGTTCATAAATTCTCCCTTTTTCCTACTATAGCATTTATTTCGTACGCGAAAGTACTTTTTTAGTTATAATTAAAGAAAAGGAGGATTAATTATGAAAAGAGCTGTTATCTTGATGTTAGATTCTGTAGGCATTGGTGGGGCGCAGGACGCTGCTAAGTTTGGCGATCAAGGAGCGAATACGCTGGGCCATATTGCTAAATCCAACGGCGGGCTCAAAATTCCCAACTTAGCTGCCCTTGGTATCCAGCAAGCGGCGCAAGCTTCCGCCGGCGATGAATTGGCATTAGGAACCCTCCCTCCGGCAGCTGTGAATCTACCCTCCAAATACGGTTTTATGTGTGAAATTAGCCACGGGAAAGATACCTCATCCGGCCATTGGGAAATGGCAGGCGCACCCGTGGAATTTGAATGGGGCTATTTTCCGCCCGAATATCCGTCATTCCCGGCGGACTTAATTGAAAAAATTTGTCACGAAGCGGGGCTACCCGGCATTTTAGGTAATAAGGCCGCCAGCGGAACTGTTATTATTGATGAACTAGGGGAAGAACACATCAAGACCGGTAAACCCATTTGTTACACATCGGCCGACAGCGTGTTTCAAATTGCCGCACATGAAGGACACTTTGGGTTAGACCGCTTGTATAAGGTGTGTGAAATTGCATTTAAACACCTAAAACCTTACAACATCGCCCGTGTGATTGCACGCCCGTTTATTGGGGAGAGAAAAGGCGAATTTGCCCGCACGAAAAATCGTCACGATTATTCCGTAAAACCGCCGCAAGCCACTGTTCTGGATAGCATTAAAAATGCAGGCGGCCAGGTCATTTCCGTTGGCAAAATCAGTGATATTTTTGCCGCTCAGGGCATTACCAAAGCCGTAAAAGCCGCTGGCCTTACCGAGTTGTGGGACGTAACACTTCGCGAAGCAAAAGCCGCGCCGGATTTTAGTTTAGTATTTACCAACTTTGTGGATTTTGACATGGTTTATGGACACCGCCGTGACGTAAAAGGCTACGCCCAAGGGCTGGAATATTTTGATTCACGCCTGCCGGAACTGGCTGCCCAACTGCAAGAAGATGATATTGTTTTCATCACGGCAGATCACGGATGCGATCCTACCTACAAAGGGACCGACCACACGCGCGAACACGTGCCGGTAATTATGTTTGGCAAGAAAGTAAAACCGCAATTTATCGGCGGGCGAGATACCTATGCGGATATCGGCCAAACCATAGCAGATTATTTTAAATTGGCCCCACTCAATGTAGGAACAAGTTTCCTAGATAAATAATAATAATAATAAACCCCGGGAATAACCCGGGGTTTATTATTATAATACTTTTTACATCACCAACGTGTCTTCCATGTCCGGCCCGGTGGAAATCAGTGCAATCTTCGGGTGCGGATAAGTGGTATCACTTAATTTCTGCAGATCTGCCAAAAACGCTTTGGCTTCGGCCGTAAAATCGTACGGATTTTTCACACAATCGTTGCCTTCAAACATATCCATATGCGTGATGGCAATTTTGGTACAGTTGTTAATCATAATGGCACGCTTGGCGGATTTCCATTCAAATTCTCCCACTCGGCGCAAACGTTTACTAACGCTACCGATTTCGTGCCCTTTGGTATGATAAATTTCCAGCTCTTTTTCGTCAAACATTTCTTTTTCAAGCGGGCCAGGGCCTACGCGCGTGATGTAGGGCTTAAATACCACGTACACGTCACGCACGGACTTGGGGCCTAATCCTGCCTCCCCCAAAAAGGTGCTGGCCGTGGTGTCGCGCGAAGTAACAAACGGATATTCCCCGTGCAATAAAGAAAGTTTAATTCCTTGCGTGCCTTCCAAAAGGACATCCCCGCCTTTATCAAGACAGCTGTTTAACAATTCGGGCACGTCTTGGATGAAATCTTTTAAAAGCGGTTCATCTTTGGCAAATTTAATATCGCGTCGTTCAATGCGTTCTTTGACGGCTTGGCCAAGACCTGTTCCCACACTGCCAATTTTATTCATAAAATGCGCAGCACCGCGTTCGGCCGCGGTTTGTTCGTCAGTAATGAGGACGGCATACGGGTCAATGATCAGTCTGTCCTGCGTGCCCGTTTTTTTGACTTCATCTAACAGCCATTCGGTTTTGGTATAAGCACCTGCACCCAGCACCAATTTCGTTTTGGGATTTAAAAACCCGGACGGGATATTTTTAAGCGTGTAGGAAACCCCATTTTGCACCACAGTATGGCCTGCGTTAGGGCCGCCTACGCGCACGCAATAATCGTAATTGCCTTTATAGGAAAGATAGGCCGCAATTTTGCCTTTGCCTTCATCGCCGGCTTGGCCGCCGCATACTAAATCAATCATGGTTTTCCTCCGCTAGTTTGTGGGCAATGCCCGTGTAAGTTTCAACATCCAACATATGCAACTGCATTTTAATTGAGGCCGGGATATCCAGCCCGTCTATAAAATCGGTAAGTGCACCGGCTGTTAACGCACGGCCGCGGGTAAAGTCACGCAAGAGCTCGTAGGCGTTTTCGCATCCGTATGCACGCAAAATTGTTTGAATGGCCTCAGCCAGCACTTCGGGATGGGCAGAAAGTTCTTCGCGGGCGCCCTGTCTATTAAATGTAACTTTACTGAGCCCCTTTAGTAACGACGCATATGCCACCAGAGCATGCCCAAATGCCACGGGAATATTGCGAAGCACCGTCGAGTCCGACAAATCCCGCTGCAGACGTGACACAGGAAGCTTATTTGATAAAAAGTCCAGTAGCGCACTAGAAAGTTGTAAATTTCCTTCGGCATTTTCAAAATCAATCGGGTTTACTTTTTGAGGCATGGTGGACGAACCCACTTCGCCTTTGACCATATGTTGCGCTACAAGCCCGGCGGAAATATACTGCCACATATCGCGTGCAAAATCCGTTAAAATCACGTTGATACGGCGCAGATTATCAAACAGCTCGGCGTACGTGTCGCGGTTGTCCACTTGTGTGGTAACTGGACTCAAAAAGAGTTTTAGTTTGCGTCCCTTGTTAAGTGCCGCGATTACTTGGCGCGCGGCGCGCGACCAATTGGCCGATGGAAACGCCGCATAGTGCGCATTAAAATTACCCACTGCCCCACTAAATTTGCAGGAAATTTGTTGGGCTTTAAGCGCTTTGATTTGCCGCGCAAGGCGGGACTCGAACACGCGGATTTCTTTACCAAATGTTGTCGGTACGGCAGGTTGACCATGCGTACGTGCCAGGAGCACGCTATGAGCTTCTTTACGGGCTAGTTTTAAAAGTTCTTTTTGAATTTTTTCCAACGTGGGGAGTAGCGCTTTTCCCATGCCATCGCTAAGTAAAACGGCATACGAAACGCTGTTGACATCTTCACTGGTAAGTGCAAAATGAATAAGTGGCAAACGGTCTTTGAGCGTGGTTTTGGATAGTTTCACGCGCAGGAAATACTCCACCGCTTTTACGTCGTGCCGAGTAGCCGGGATATCTTTGTAGCCCTTAGTTTCCAGCTGCCGGATAAGCGCCACATCTTGCGCGGATAAGTTCCATAAGTCTGCAAGTATTTTTTGCTCGGGCGCAGATAAATTTTTTACGCCAGGTAGCCCCAGCGCACACAAAACGGATAACCACGTAATTTCCGCACGCACACGCGCACGCAACAGAGAATCCTCGCCCATTACTTCGGCAAGCGCGATTAATTTATTAGCATAGCGCCCATCCAGAGGGCTTAAAGGTGCGTTTATCATACTTGTATTGTAGCAAATAAAAACAGGGCAAATACTACCTCTGCCCTGTCTAAAAGGAGGTTATTTATTACTTTGTCGTTTCCTTCATACTCTGGTTGGTCCAACCGCCGCCAAGGGCTTTAACTAAATCCACCACCGCATCTAATTCATTGTTTCGAGCGGCAGACAGATTCATCTCGGCCGATAAAAGTGTTTCTTCCACGCTTAACAGATCCGTCACGCCAATCAGCCCGGCATCTTCCTGCTTTTTGGTCAGTTCATAACTGCGGCGCATATCGTTTGTTTGCGCAAGATATGAACTATAAATTTGGCGGTACATTTGATTGGAATTAAGGGCATCCAAGGCTTCCTTAAATGCCAGCTGAACGGTTTTTTGGTAGTTGGCCAATGCTTCCTGATAGCGCGCCTCGGCCTGTTGATTTTCCGCCCTGATTTTGCCACCTTCAAAAATAGGAGCGGACACAACACCCGCTACATTCCATACCCCCGCGCCACCGCCTACCAAACTGGTGAGAGCCGCGCTGGCATAACCTGCAGCGGCCGTTAAAGAAATAGACGGGAAATACGCCGTGCGCGCTACGCCCATATCGGCATTAGCCGCAATTAAATTTTGCTCAGCCGTCATCACATCCGGGCGGCGTTCCAACAAATCAGAAGGTAAGTCCGCCGGCACGTCCGGCACGAGGCTGACTTCATCTAACTTTTTACCGCGCACCGGGCGATCCTCTACCATTTCGCGCGGAGATTTGCCTAACAAAACTGCCAGGGCTGTTTCTGTCTTGGCAAGTTGCAAGCGTAAATTTTCTTCTTCCGCTTTAACGCTGGACATATTAGCTTGCACACGGCGCAAATCTACTTCTGTGGCGTAACCGGCTTCATAACGGGTTTTATAAATGCGCACATTTTCCGTACGAGCCGCCAGAGTGCGTTGTGCAATTTCAATTTGGTTATCCAACATGAGCATTGTAAAATACTGTTTGGCCACCTCTGAAGTGAGCGTGAGTTTGACCGTATCGCGCGCGGCCTGGGTCGCTAACAATTTTGCACGAGCTGATTCTTTCATGCGGCGGTATTTACCCCATAAATCCAGTTCAAACGATGCGTTTAGCCCAACACGGCTTAAACTTTCGCCGGACCCTTGTGCATTTCCCTCGCGCCCGGTGGAGCCCCCAACCGATAAACCAGGCAATTGGTTGGAGCTGGCAACCGATACAGCGGCCCGCGCCTGATCTACGCGCGCCACGGCTGCTTTTAAATCCCAATTGTATTGAAGAGCGGTATCTTCCATTTTATTTAGCACTTCATCGCCAAACATCGTCCACCAGTTTCGTTGCGTAAATACACTGTAATTGGCTGCATCCGCGCTTTGCGGCATGTCCATTTCCGGACGTTTATAGTTGGGCCCTAATGTGCACCCTGCGCTAAGTACGGCACAAGCCGTTAATAAATGTATGAATTTCATTTTTTCTCCTTATCTTTCCCGGCAAATAGTGTAAAGAACCACGGCACAAACATAGGGGCAACCCCGGTAGCAATCAACATTCCGCACACCACAGCCGTACCAATGGAGTGCCGGCTAGCCGCCCCCGCACCAAAACTAACTGCCAGCGGCACACAACCTAAAATGAAAGCAAGGGATGTCATTACAATGGGTCTGAAACGTAACAAAGAAGCCTGCAAGGCCGCTTGCGCTTTAGTCATACCTTGTTCCTTGAGTAGCACCGCAAATTCTACAATTAAAATTGCATTCTTGGCCGCTAACCCTACTAGCGCAACCAGCGCAATTTGAAAATAAATATCATTGGAAAGCCCCCGCATCCATGTACCTAAAATAGCACCGAAAATAGCAAAAGGTACCGCTAAAAGAACCGCTATAGGCAAACTCCATTTTTCATACTGGGCTGCCAAAATGAGGAACACTACCAACATACCCAACAGCAGCGCCGAAGCGGACGAACTGCCGGCCAGTTTTTCCTGGTAGGTGGTACCTGTCCAAGCCAAAGTAAAGCCGGAATCCAGCGTGTCTTTAGCAGTTTCTTCCATCGCGCGAATAGCATCCCCCGAACTATAACCCGGTGCCGGGTTCGCCATAATTTTAGCGGAAGGAAACACATTAAAACGTTCCACTACATCTGGCCCTAGGGAAGGGGTCAACGTAACCAGTGCGGAAAGCGGCACCATTGCTCCTTTGGAAGACTTTACATAAATTTCGCCCAATTGGTCCGGCCGAGCACGGTATTCCCCCTCCGCTTGCATCATCACCTTAAAGCTACGCCCCAAATATGTAAAGTCATTGATGTACATATTGCCAAACGTACCCTGTAACGTCGCGTAAAGTGCTTCCAGCGATACTCCCATTGATTGCGCCTTCACCTCATCCACCGATAGCGCATATTGGGGCACCAATGCCGAGAAAGACGAAGACACACTAGCTAATTCAGGACGTTGGCGCGCAGTAGCTAAGAATTTCTCCACTTGAGCAGAAAGTGCGGTAGAGCCGCCCTCCGAACGATTTTGAATGTATCCCTCCAATCCACCGGTTGTACTCATCCCCATAATAGGCGGTGGATTGAAAGGCATCACCAAAGCCCCCGGCACTTCTGTTTGCGCTTTTTGATAAACTTGCATAACGGTAGCAGCGGAAGATTCATCTTTTGCTTTCCGCTCCTTCCAAGGTTTCAACATAACAAAGGAAGCTACCGAATTGTTTTTCTGTGCGCTGGTAAGCATGTCAAAACCGGAAAACGTCATCTCTTTTTGTACAGAAGGGATAGACAAAAGTACATTTTCCATCTCACCGGCAACCTTATCGCTGGCTGCAAGCGAAGAGGACGGATCCAATTGTGAAGCCACCATAATGATTCCCTGGTCTTCGTTAGGCAGCAAACTCCCCGGGACTCCTTTGAATAGCCCCCAGGTTGCCAACAATAATACTGCCATGATAACTGCAGATATCAATCCTTTGCGTAAAATAAGGCCGACCCATTTTCCATACTGTTGTGTAAATTTATCGAACCATTTATCAAAGGTATAGAAAAAGCCCTTGGTTGGCCGCTCTTGTTTGCGAAGAAATAACGCACACAAAGCCGGGGTAAGCGTCAAAGCTACCAACCCAGAGATCACAACCGATACTGCAATCGTTATGGCAAATTGCTTATACATGACCCCGGTGAGTCCCCCCATAAACGCTACCGGAACAAATACGGAACAAAGCACCAACACAATGGCTACCACCGGGCCGGACACTTCTTCCATCGCTTTAATTGTCGCTTCGCGCACCGGCAGGTTTTCTTCATGCATAATACGTTCCACATTTTCAATTACCACAATGGCATCATCCACTACCATCCCGATTGCAAGTACCAAGCCAAACAATGTGAGCGTATTGATTGAGAACCCCATCACCGCCATACCCGCAAATGCACCAACAATGGAAACCGGTACTGCCAAGCACGGAATAAGAGTTGCCCGCCAATCTTTTAAAAATAAGAATACCACCAAAAAAACCAAAACCATCGCTTCAATTAAGGTTTTTATTACTTCCTTGATGGATTCATTAACAAATAAGGTGGTGTCGTAAGCTGTATCATAGGTCAAGTCCAACTCTGCCGGGAAATTTTTTGCAGCTTGCGCCAAATATTCTCGCACGGCTTTAGCCGTAGCAACCGCATTAGCGCCCGGAGACAAATAAATCCCCACCGGGACTGCAGGCTTGCGGTTAAAACTTCCATTAAATTCGTATGTTTGGCTCCCCAATTCCACGCGCGCCACATCCTTTAAGCGTAGGGTAGTACCATCCGCTTGAGCCCGCAAGATAATATTTTCAAATTCTTCCACCGTCGAGAATCGACCGGGAGCAATAATAGAATAACTACGGTCCACATGCACGGGCATGGGAGATTGCCCAATTTTTCCCGCTGCCCGCTGTGCATTTTGAGATTGAACCGCTGCTGCAACCTCCGCTATAGACAAATTACGCTGGGAAAGTACATCCGGCTTTATCCAAATGCGAATTGCATAATCGTTGGCGGACATCACCATGGCATCTCCGACGCCGGGAATACGCTTTAAATCGTCCACAATATTAACCAGCACATAATTCCCAATTGTAGTTGTATCTGCACTGCCTGATGGAGAGTAAAAAGCAAGCATCTGCAAAATAGCTGACGATTTTTTATTTACGGAAACGCCATAGCGCCGCACATCTTCCGGGAGGGTAGCGGTTGCCCGTTGCACCCGGTTATTCACATTAATCATGGCTTGATCGGGATCCGTTCCGACCTTAAAAGAAACCGTTAAATTCATATCTCCATTGGCTGAAGAAGTTGAATTCATGTACAACATATTCTCTACACCGTTGATTTGCTGTTCTAACGGAGCTGCTACAGTATTTGCAATAACTTCCGGGCTGGCTCCCGGATAGCTGGCAGCCACGGCAATAGTCGGCGGGGTTAGGTTCGGGTATTGCTCTACAGGTAATGATTTAATAGATACAATCCCCGCTAGTGTGATCAACAGCGAGATCACCGTTGCAAAAATAGGACGGTCAATAAAAAATTTAGAAAACATAGATCCCCCTTAATGAACAGTCGGTTTGTTGACCGAAGTTTGTTGAGGGAGGGACTGTGCATCCGGAGCTTCCGCGTCCGAAATAGCCTGCTCCAGCTGGTCCATCTTGGCCGCATCTGCTTGCGAGACTGTACGTTCTTGCACAGAGGGGATGGTAAAATCTTGCAGTTGTATTTGAACCGTTTGACCGGGACGAATCCGCGATAGTCCTTCACTGATAACTTGGTCCCCGGCCTTAAGCCCTTTGGTAACAATGTACATATCATCTTGCAAATCAGCTTCTATCGGGCGTACTTCTACCGCATTATTGGCATCTACCACATATACAATTAATTCTTTAGCAGTGTGTAATACCGCCGAAGAAGGAATTAAAATCGCATTTTTAAATGTGGCTCCCACTAATCGCACACGTACAAATTGCCCGGGCATTAACAACCTGGAATTAGTGGGGTTTGCAAATTCGGCTTTCATCGCAATACTGGAGGTTTGAGCATTTTCGGAGCTATCAAAGAAAATAATTTTACCCCGTTGTGGATAAACTTCTCCGTTTGGCATCAGGGCTTCTACATAAATAGATACATCGTTTACATCCTTTTCGCGATATTCCTGTGCGCCTTCTTTCTTGCCTGGTTGCATATCTCCAAAAGAAATTTGCCCCGATACAAACCCCTTAGAAAGCTGATTAAATTGACTACCCGGCATGGAAAATTTCACATACAGCGGGTTAATTTGCACCATATTGGTAAGATATCCGCTTTCCCCCGCAGGAGAAATCAAGCTTCCTACGGATGGAACGGCCTGTCCAACAATACCTGAAATAGGAGCTGTTACCTTGGTATAACCCAAATTAATTTTGGCCCCTTCTACAGCCGCTTGCGCTACTTTTACATTTGCTTGGGCTGTTTCATACGCAGAAAGAGCATTATCATAATCTTGTTGGCTAATAGCATTCGAGGTGCGCAAAGTTTTCATACGGTTAAACGTGCGATAAGTGCGTTTTTCTTCGGCTTGGGCCTGTGCAAGATTCCCTTGTGCCTTATTCAAGGCCACCTTATATTCCGCATCATCAATCTGAAAAAGTTGCGTACCGGCTGCAACAAATTCGCCTTCGTTGTATAGGCGGCTTTCTAAAATACCACCCACTTGCGCGCGAATTTGAACTTCAAGCGAACCCGTTACTTGGGCAGGATATTCAATATTCCATGGCAAATCGTGTTGAATAACTTTGATAGCAGAAACCATAGGAGCAGTAGGGGTTGTATTTTCTTCATTGTTGCATGCTGCACACCAAGCCAACAAGCAACTTAAAACACAAACGGCTTTCTTCATAAGTCCTCCTTAGTTTAATTCCTCAAATTTTATGAAATTGCCCGTCCCTTTGCAATATTTTTTATATACTATGTGTTATAGAAATGTATGAAGAAAATATTATTAGTTACCTTACTACTGTGTGTTGCTTGGCTGCCTGGTGCAGCCCAATCCGCTGACGACGGCGTAGCCGTGTTCGCTTATAGTGCCGACCAGTTGGCGGCCCGCTTTGCAGGTAAAACCCGCAAAGAGGTACTCTACACCGTAAATACGGTTTCTTCACTGGATACTACGATACAAAGCTCCCATGGTACCGAATATGCCTTAGTGCGCTACGGCAAGCAAGGGGATGATTTCCGTATTTTCTTATTTGAGTTTAAAATTCCGCAAAAGTTGGTGGCTGTGGCCGACAGCGTAAAAGGCGTGCTGGCTCTAAACGAAAAATATGGGCTAACTATTTCCCTATCGGAAAAAGAGTTTGCGGCCCAGGCGCCCCAAACATTTCTCACCACCGTTACCGATGTGGCAAACAACCGTACTTATACTGCGTATCAAAGCGGAGATACTTACCTGCTGTTCCAAAACGGGACCTTAAGACGCACCTTTAGCGATGGTCACGAGTTTTCGGCCTATATGGCAGCGTTAAGTGCCGCAAATTCTAGCTATGCAGCTCAGCAGGCCGAAGAACAAACGCAATTAGAAGCCGCCCAGCTGCAAGCCCAGCAACAGGCTAACAATCAACGCACGGTTGTGCGCTCATACTCGGTAGTACCTAGTTTGTTAGGAACTGCCATGGTAGGTGGATTGGTATGGGGCGGAATTAACTATGCGCGTCACCATCATCATCGTCATCACGCGCGCCCGGCACCGCCACCACCGCATCATCCTCATCCGCGCGCCGGCTTGCCGCCGCTTAAATCCAGCGGCTCCCCGGCCGGAACACCGCTCATCCGCGACGTGAACGGCAAATATATGAATCGATAAAAAAATCCCCCACCTACAAGTGGGGGATTTTTAAATGATTTATTTGTTTTTTTCTGGATCCAGCGCACAAGGTACTTTAGGTGATTTTTCCACTAATTCTTTGATGTGCTTGATGACCTGCGCTTGCGGTTTAAGCGTACAAGGCCCCCCGATACAGCCGCCTTTGCAATTCATCACTTCCAGCAACTGAAAATCTCCGGCACCCTTTGCAAACGCGGTTAGTAAAGCCATTGCCTTTTTATCCAACCCGTTAATTGCCATCTTTTTAAAGGATTTTTTGCCAGCAATCGCATTTTCAACCGCTTGTGCTACTCCCCCCGTTACACCGTAATAACGGGCTTCACCGGAAATGGTGGGATCAAGCAGTGTTTCTTCACATTGGGC
Organism: Elusimicrobiaceae bacterium; assembly: GCA_045116875.1. Classification (GTDB taxonomy): domain Bacteria; phylum Elusimicrobiota; class Elusimicrobia; order Elusimicrobiales; family Elusimicrobiaceae; genus Avelusimicrobium. The sequence goes on from JBGUMP010000032.1 coordinate 28,142, forward strand.
AGGATTAATTCCTCTTGCATCAAATAGTGCCCCCAGTTCTTCATAGGTCATTACATAATCGATATCCGGGTTTTCCATTCCCTCGGCTCGTTTAGATACACAAGGTCCCACAAATACAGTCACATGTCCTTTTTGTTTTTCTATTTCCGCCGTATAAGCAGCCGGAGTTTTGGTATGGGAAACAAATTCTTTGAGAGCCGGCAAATGTTTTTTTACCGCTTGCACCCAAGCTGCACAACAGGAAGTTGTCATAAAGCGGGCCCCCTTTTCCAACCGTTCCACTAATTCACGGGCTTCGTTGGCGGTTGTTACATCCGCCCCCAAGGCCACTTCGGTCACTAACGGGAACCCCGCTTTTTTAATGGCAGTAATTAACTGAGGCAAGGTACAATCAAATTGGCCCACAATAGAAGGGGCAATCATTGCTACAACCGGGGCGCCCTTCTTGATTTGCGAAAGCACATCAATTAGTTGGCTACGCTCCATAATGGCCCCAAACGGACATTCTTCCATACAATGCCCACAGGAAATACATTTATCAAAATCAATTTCGGCTACCCCGTTTTCCTCCTTATGGATTGCATTGACAGGGCAGGCCTGTTCACAAGGAACCGGAATAAAGGTAATAGCATTATATGGGCAAGTCATCTTGCAAGCACCGCAATTTTTACATTTGTCCGCATCAATAAAAGAACGTCCATCAATAAAAGAAATAGCTCCGAATTTGCAAGATTGTTGGCAAGGCCGAGCCAAACACCCCTGGCAAGCTTCCGTTACCATATGGCGTGCTTTGCGGCAGCCATGGCAGGCGATGTCCATAACCGTTAATGGATGTTGCGGAATTTGGGTACGCGTAAGCGCTTCTTTGGCATAATCGTTGAGTGAAGTGGCTTCATCATCTTTCTCCACGCTACACCCCAACGCGGCCAGTGTGCGGGCACGGAATACGGCACGCTCTTTGTAAATACAACAACGGACCGAAGATTTAGCGTCTTGCGGAATTACTTCATAAGGGATACGATAGGCATCAGTTAACAAGGTGCCCTTATCAAATGTTTCTACAATTTTACGAAGCGCAGTACGTCTAAAATAAATGGCCTTATTATCTAAATTCATAGTAACTATATTGTAGCATTATTTCTTTGTTAAATGACAATTGAGGCTTTGCATAAATATGACAAACCGCAGCATGCCGGCATGGAATCTATTGAAGGATTTAAACATTACCTGAAAGTAGGAAAACCGAGGAGTTATAAAAAGCGCACGTCCGTAAACGTGCGCCCTTTAAATTTTAACCCACTAGTGTAAGGTGGTTAGTAGATGTTCCATGGGCTCTTTGGCTTCGCCACCACCTTGGGCAAAATCCGGGCGGCCCCCCGCGCGTCCATTTAGGCTGGCAGCTATCTGTTTAGCTACCGTAACGGCATCCGTATGCGGTAATTTACCTGCCATTTTGACCACAAACGAGCGCTTGCCCTCATGATCACAAGTAACGATCACCAAGGCCTGCGTTTGCTTTTGTGCTACGGTATCGGCAATGTTGCGTAACTCTTTGGGCTGAGCATCATCCGCTTTACGCAAGATAACTGCCGTTCCATTCTTAAGAGTAAGACTTATTTCGTTCACGCCACCGGCCGCCAATGTTTTTTGGCGGAAATCCTCATAATGCTTTTTTACTTCCTTAAGCTCGTCCATGATGGCATTGACACGCACAAATACATCCTTGGCCGGCACATCCAGCTGGGCGGCCAATGCGGTAGCTTGGCGATGTACTTCTTTCAAATAGTCCAATGCTGCCAACCCGGCCACCCCTTCAATACGACGCACGCCCGCAGACACGGAACCTTCTTTGAGTACCATCACCGTAATTACATCAGCTGTGTTTTTAACATGCGTACCGGCACACAACTCTAAACTGTATTTTTGTTCCGGATGGTCGAAATCTCCTCCCATAAGTACAAAACGGGCCGGATCGGCATATTTTTCACCCAAAAGCGTAACCGCCCCCAATTTATCGGCATCCGCCAAAGGACGCGTTTGGCAAGTAACAGGCAATGCGTTCTGTGCGGCTTGGTTTGCAATTGCCCACGCCTTATTCAACTCTTCCGCCTTGGGCGTTTTAGAAAGCGTGTAGTCAAAGCGGAAACGCTCCGGCGATACGTACGAACCGCTTTGGTGGACCGTAGGCCCAAACACTTGGCGCAAAGCCGCATTAATCAAGTGAATGGCGCTGTGGTTTGCCATACAACGTTTGCGCAAATCTGCATTTACCTGCAAAGTTACACTTGCGCCTTTGGTAAGTGTGCCGTTTACTTTATGTAAGAAAATTTTACCCAACGGTTTTTGAACATCCACCACTTGGGCAACTTCCCGATTGCCGGACAAAATTGTTCCACAATCTCCTACCTGCCCGCCGGATTCGGCGTAAAACGAAGTAGTATCAAACACGGCATATCCCGCCCCATTTAACGCCTCCACCATTTCGAATTTTTCGTTCAGTAAAGCTAATACATGCGCTTGCTGGGTGAGGGTTTCATATCCCACAAAACGGGTGGCAGGCAGCGTATTTTCCAACTTTTGCATTAAAATTACTTTGCCTTTGCTAAATTCATCCGCGTAGGAACGGCTTTTTTCTTGTGCGGTTTCCTTGGCTTGAGCATAGCCCTTTTCATCAACAGTTACCCCTTTAGCCGCGGCAATTTCTTTGGTAAGTTCCAACGGGAAACCGTAGGTTTCATGCAAGTGAAACGCTTCTTCCCCACGGATGGTTTTAGCTCCGCTAGCCAACAACCCAGCTAGTTTTTCCTCTCCCGTAACAAGTGTTTTTAAGAAAGCATTTTCTTCTTGTTTAAGTACTTCTTGAATATGGGTCGCGTTTTTATCGATTTCCGGATATAGTCCCGCAAAAATTTGTTGCACAACCGGAACCAACGTATACAAATAAGGTTTATCGTTGCCCATCAATTTAGCATAACGCACCGCACGGCGGATGAGGCGGCGCAAAATATAGCCACGTCCTTCGTTAGAAGGCAAAATCCCTTCCGCAATCAAAAAGCTGGAACTACGGGCGTGATCGGCAATAATGCGCAGGGCCGCAACTTCTTCACGCGTTTGCCCTTTAATATTTAAATCTTTTTTGGCTTGCGCAGTTAGCGGGGTGAACAAGTCTGTTTCGAATACGTTTTTGGCGTTTTGCATAGCCATGCACAAACGTTCCAAGCCCATTCCCGTATCAATGTTGTTGTGCGGCAAAGCTTTAAAGGTGCCGTCTTCCTGGCGGTTATAACTTTCAAATACAATGTTCCAAATTTCCACATAGCGGCCGCAATCACAGGTAATGTCACAGTGCGGATTTTTGCATCCTTTATCACCAAAATCATAATAAATTTCCGAACAAGGGCCGCACGGACCGGTAGGACCCATGGTCCAAAAATTATCCGCTTCTCCCAATTCAAAAATATGATCTTCGGGTACGAATTGTTTCCAAATCTCATAGGCCTCGGCGTCGCGTTGAGCAATGCCACCCTTGTAAATGCTTACGTATAATCTTTCAGCTGGCAAGCCCAACACTTTTGTAAGATATTCCCACGCCCAAGCAATAGCTTCCTTTTTAAAGTAATCACCGAAAGAAAAATTCCCTAACATTTCAAAAAAAGTTAAATGGCGTTCCGTAAAGCCCACGCTGTCGATATCCGTCGTACGAACACACTTCTGGCACGTTGTGGCGTTTTTGAGTGAATTATCGATACCTAAAAAATTTGCCTTGAATTGCACCATGCCTGCAGAAGTAAACAATAAAGTAGGGTCAGAATGAGGAATTAAAGAGCTCGATGGCAATATCGGCAATCCCTTGGACTTAAAAAAATTTAAATATCCGTTTCGGATTTGAGTACTGGTTTTCATATAAAAGGCCTCGTAAAAGGGTATAATATATTATACTAAATACATAGCCCATGGAGGGATGGATGCATAAAATTATAAGTTATTTATTAATCTGTATAGGTTTATTAATCATTTTATTTGCCCTCAATAGTATGCATAAGGTGTTTATTCAAGGCGCTGATGTATTGGCGATTGTTCACTTTGCCGATATGGTCGTCCAAACGCAAGTAGGCCCTATGAATGTACCTATGCAAGCCGCCAACACCATTGCTAATTTGGCCTTGTTTGCGGTATTTATGACCTTTGTAATGGCAACCGGGGGCAAAATTGCTTCCTTGGGCATACAATTACTGAAAAATGAGCGCATTTACGATGCCCTTAAGCAATTAAACAAAGAAAATTCATCTAAGAGCACCTTACAACAATTATGAAAATTCGTTTTATTCTCAATCCCCATAGCGGCAATAAACCTACTGACCCGGAAATCATTAAAAACCAGGTTTTGGCTGTCTTTCCGGAAGCCGATTTTTGCCAAACCCAAGCCCCCAAACATGCTACGCAGTTAGCACAAGAGGCTGTTGACAATCATTTTGACGTGGTGGTTGCTATGGGCGGAGACGGCACGATTAATGAGGTTGCCCAAGCCCTAGTTAATACCCAAACAGCATTGGGCATTATCCCCCGCGGAAGCGGCAACGGATTCGCTCGGGAATTGGGGCTGTTAGGGCCCTTGCCACAAACGCTTAACAGACTAAAAAATGCCTCTTTCCAGCCTTGTGATGTGGGATATGCCAACGGAGAACTCTTTTTAAATTTAGCCGGGGTTGGTATTGAAGCCGCGATTGCTTGGCAATTTATGGAACACGGTAAAACAGGCAAACGCGGTATGTTGCCGTATTTCACGTTAGGGGCCAAATATTTCTTTGGTTATAAACCGAACCTGTTAAGGGTATCACTCAATGGCAAAACACATCAGTGGGCGCCGTTAACGCTGGTGTTTGCCAACAACCGCCAATATGGATGTAACTTTGTAATTGCCCCGCAAGCCGGAATTGCTGATGGAAAATTGGATATGGTGTTATTGCAAAATGCACCTAAATACAAATTGGCGGTTGCGGTCCCTTTCTTCTTAATGGGGCAAAAACCTCCTTTTGGAGTAACCGCCTATGCCAAGGTGCAAAGTGCCGTTGTGGAAAGCGATCACGAAATTTTATATCATATTGACGGCGAACCGCGCAGAACGTCGCACCGTTTGGAAATTACCTTAACACCACACGCCCTGCGCTTATGGATACCTTAATATGGCTTATAAAAAACGTACTACCTACCGCCGTAGCAATCGCAACTATTCCAATAAACAGGCCAAATTTTGGATTTCCGTTATTACCGCGGTTATCTTGTTTTTTATGCAACAGAAAGGCAAGCCCCTCTCACAAGATGCGCAAACACCAGACAGCTTTGAGAACGTATCCATCGCTTCTGTATACGATGGAGATACTTTCAAGATTAATCTAAATTGCTCCCTAGCCGTATATTGCGAAAAAGTACCCGTGCGCGTACTAGGGGTGGATACTCCTGAAATAAAAGGACAAACCGACCGCGAAATACAACTGGCCAAGCAAGCCAAGGAATTTACAAAAAAATTTTTAGAAAAAGGCCCCATATCTCTTTCCAATTGTGGGCGTGATAAATACTTCCGTCTGTTGTGTGATGTGACAAATGGAGAAGGGGAAAATTTAGCCAAAGAGCTCATCAAAGCCAAACTAGGTTACGAGTATTGGGGCGGGACCAAATCTAAACAGTTCTTATAGAATCTTATTTAAAACTCCACGCGTTGCCCATGGTATTTTCAATATATTCCAACAATCCCTTGTATAACAAAATACGTTTATTGGTACGAATACGGTGAATTTTTTGGGGGTCTTCTTTAGAGGGGACTTCCAGGTACACCACAGTCGTCCCTTTGGTAGCATCCAGATAGTGCTTGAGTTTTTCCAACCCAAATTTAGGATAATCTACGGGGATGCGAATGGTAAATTCTTCGGCTGCAGAAGCAATCAGCTCGGTAATATCGCTTACATCCTTTAGATTGATTTCCACGCGGGCGCTTTCATCATCCACCTTTACATCGCCCATAAAGTTCAAAATAGCGTTGGGCGCCAGCTTATCCGCCATGGTTTCATAAGCACTGGCAAAACAATTGACGGAAATAGAGCCGGTACAATCTTCAATAACCATTTGGCACCATTCTTTCTTTTGTTTATTTTGGCGCTTTTTAAACAGCGTTACAATTCCCAACACATTCAAACGTCCGCTAGCTTTTCCCTCTAGTATGTCAATAATGGGAGTACACTTCAAGTGAGCCAAGTTCTGCTGATATTTTGCCATAGGATGACCACTAAAAAAGAGTCCCAATACTTCTTTTTCATTGAACAAAAGTTCTTTTTGAGTAAGTGGGCGAGCTTTGATGGGCTCTTTTTTCTTCACACTAAGCACGCTGGAAAAGTCGTCCCCAAACAAATTTCCAACGCTATTTTCCTTTTCCTTGGCAACCATGTGCGCCATGTCTACGGCGTTATCAATATTGGCCAGCATATTGGCACGCACCACTTTCGGGTCCTGGTCCGGATACATGCTATCTAACGCGCCGGCTTTGGCCAAACTTTCAATGGTTTTTTTATTGGCTTGGAACAAGTCAATCCGGCTGCATAAATTTTCCAACGATGTATAGGGGCCCTCTTTTTCCCGTTCTTTAACAATGGAAATACATCCTTCCTCCCCGGCGTTCTTAATGGCTTCTAATGCGTAGCGGATATATTCCTTGCCGTCTTTCTGTTCAACAGAGAATTCCGGCTCAGAGGCATTTACGTCCGGAGGTAACGTCTCAAAACCCATTTTGCGGGCTTCTTCCAAGTACGTTACAATTTTATTTTCTTTATCCTCGGCCCCAATCGCGTTGTGACCTATTTCGTTGGTCAATGCGGAGCACATAAATTCAATGGGATAATTGGCTTTTAAATACGCCGTTTGATAGGTAACCAACGCGTAAGCGTATGAGTGCGATTTATTAAACCCATACCCCGCAAATGCTTTCATCTGTTCGTAAATATGTGTGGCGGTTTTTTCCGAAATCTTATTGGCCTTGCAACCCTCCACAAATTTTTTCCCAAACTTTTCCATTACTTCAATTTTCTTTTTACCCATGGCTTTACGCAAGGTATCGGCCTCGCCGGGGGTAAAGCCCCCTAGCAGTTTGGAAATTTGCATGATTTGCTCTTGATATACCATACACCCATAGGTATCCTTAAGCACTTCTTCTAAAAGCGGTGTTTCGTACGTGATTTTTTCTTGCCCGTTTTTACGACGCACAAACATATCCATCATGCCCGATTCCATCGGTCCCGGACGATACAGTGCCACTAGGGCGGATAAATCGCTAAATTGGCTGGGTTGGATTTTTTTGATGAGGTCACGCATGCCGCCACTTTCTAATTGAAAGATACCCAATGTCTTACAGGCAGAAAGCATTTCATACGTTTTTTTATCATCTAGCGGAATTTGATTGATATCAAAATCAGGGTTGTGGCGTTGCCGAATCATTTTTTCAGCGTTATCAATAACTGTAAGTGTACGCAACCCTAAAAAGTCCATTTTGAGTAACCCTAAGTTGGAGCAGGGCTCCCCTTCAAATTGGGTGGTAATAGATTCTTTGGCGCCACGGGCGAGCGGTACATATTCGCTCACCGGATCACGCGTGATAAGTACGCCTGCCGCGTGGATACCCGTGTGGCGTTTAAGGCCCTCTAACTTGCGTGCCATATCGTAGAGGCGTTTGGCTTGCGGGTTGGTATCGATTGTGGTTTTAAGTTCATTGATTTCCAGTGCTTTTTCAAGTGTCATTTTGGGATCATTGGGAATCATTTTGGTAATACGATTGGCTTCAGCCAAGGGCATATCCAGTGCGCGGGCAACGTCTTTAAGCACCAATTTGGCTTTCATCGTTCCAAATGTGATAATTTGGGAGACGCGGTCATGCCCGTATTTACCACGCACATAATCAATAACACGTTCGCGTCCGGCATCGGACATATCAATATCCAAATCGGGCATGCTGACACGATCCGGATTTAAAAATCGTTCAAACAACAGTTTATTTTGGATAGGGTCAATGCGCGTAATGTCCATACTGTACGCCACTAGGGAACCTGCCCCGGAGCCACGCCCCGGCCCTATCGGGATTCCGTTCGCACGAGCCCAATTAATAAAATCGCTCACAATCAGGAAGTAACAATCAAAGCCCATCGTAATAATGACGTTAAATTCGTATTCCAGTTGCTTCCAGTAATTTTCCGGCACGTTTCCGTGCATTTTTTTGACAAGTCCTTTGCGGCAAATATCCTTAAAATATTCCGCCGAATTAGGAAATTCAGGTGGTATATCAAATTTGGGCAGAATAAAACCGTGCTTAGGAAATTGCAAATCACACTTTTCGGCAATCACCAGAGTATTGGAACATGCCTCTGGCGTGTGGGAAAAAAGCTCGCACATTTCTTCGGGCGATTTGAAATAAAGTTCGTGCGACATTTGCATACGATGAGGGTCGCTAAGCGTCTTACCGGTTGCAATACACACGTGCACATCGTGGGCTTCCCAATCTTCTTTCTTCTCGTAGTGGCAATCGTTGGTAGCTACCAATGGGATGCCCGTGCGTTTGGCCACATCTTTAAGTAGCGGAATGGCTTCTATTTCCTCACGGATACCGTGATCCATAAGTTCAATATAGTAGTTGCCTTTTCCAAAAATATCTTCATACTGTTTGGCAAACGCGCAGGCCTTATCAAACCCGTCCACACTGCGCACGTACTGGGATAACAACCCCTTTAAGCAACCCGATAGGCAAAGCAATCCACCCGAATATTTGGCTAGCAAATCCGTATCAATACGCGGATGATAATAGAACCCATCCACCCACGCCAAAGAGTTTAATTTCATCAAATTCAGGTATCCTTCGTGATTGCGGGCCAGAAGAGTTAAATGCCCCGTGAGTGATTTATCTTTGACGTTATATTTCCCGGCAGTTACATAAAATTCACACCCCACAAGCGGTTTTAATCCCACCGCATTAGCTGATTCATAAAAGTCCAGCGCGCCATACATATTGCCATGGTCCGTAAGCCCCATTGCTTTAATGCCTTGGTTGGCTAAATTTTGCAAAAATTTGGAAGGTTTGTGATTTTCGGAAATACGCAACATCCCGTCTAATAGGGAATAGTCGCTATGGTTGTGAAGTTGTACAAATTCTGCCATAAAAATACCGAAAAGGGCCCAAATGTTATAAGATGTATCTATGAAACATTATAGTAAATTAAAAGAGCGAAAAATCTCTAGCAAAACCCTATTTAAAGGGATTGTTGACGTAAAATTTGACACTGTACAATTGATTAACGGACATAAAGCAACCCGTCTGTATTTAAATCATAAGGGAGCTAGCGGTGTATTACCCATTGAAAATGGATATGTGTATTTGGTTGAACAGTACCGTTATCCAATTGGCAAGGCAACTTTAGAACTTCCTGCCGGCAAACGGGAAAAAAACCAGACTTTTTTAACTTGCGCCCGTGCGGAACTAAAACAAGAAACGGGCATGCGTGCCAAAAGCATGAAACACGTGATGATGTTTAACCCTACGAATGCATTTTCCAGCGAAGAATTGCACTTGTTTTTAGCTACTGGCCTTACCCGCGGGAAGGATGCCCCGGATGAAGATGAATTTATCAATTTGAAAAAAATCCCGCTTGCCCGTGCTTATGAAATGTTGGAAAAAGGCGAAATTCATGACGCTAAAACCATCATTATGCTGCAGTGGTACAAGTTGCATCAAGCTAAAAGTAAGTAGCTAACTAATCTTTTAACGTCGGGAATATTGTTGCAACAACGCGGCAATTTGTGGGTGATTGGTGGCAAGGGCAACGTCCAAGGCCGTGTCGCCGTTTTCGTCCACCCACGCAGTATCGGCTCCGCCGTCCAGTAATGCCTTTACTATTTCAACATTCCCCTGATAACTGGCCGCAATCAACACGGACATTCCCGCTTTCATAAAATTGACGTTTGCCCCCAAGTCAATCAACGCTTTAACGGCATCCGCTTGTTGATTGCGCACGGCTAACATAAGTGCCGTGTCCATATTCCAGTCCATCGCTTCCAAATCCAATTGTTTGTTTCCACCCAATACCTTGATAACATCGGCATGGCCCGCTTTACCGGCGGCCATGAGCGGGGTGGTTCCTTTGGTATTGGCCGCGTTCACGTCAGCTCCTGTTGCAAGTAAAGTTTGCACCGCTTGTAAATTTCCTTGACGGCTGGCCACGATTAGAGGGGTATCCCCTTCCACTGCCATCGCATTTTCCCCCACCGCTATACGCGAAGCAGTTTGCTTATCAGTCGTATATGTATTCTGCGCCGGCACGGAAGCACTTTCTTGCGTGGGGCTTAGCATGCATCCCATGGTTGCTAACGCAAATAAACCTATCATAAACTTTTTCATACCAAATCTCCCTGTGAACTTGTATTGCTTTATTGTACTATATTATACATGCAACTACCCGGGTAGCGAAGATAAGTAGAATATGCTATAATAAAATTGAATTAAGTAGTTTTAAATGTTTTAAGCCCAGTTGGCGCAGCGGTAGCGCGTTCCCTTGACATGGGAAAGGCCACAGGTTCGATCCCTGTACTGGGCACCATTGAAAAACCCACCTTTTTGGTGGGTTTTTTAATGGTCAGTACATACTAACTGCTTGGTATCTGTCAAGGATTAAAAATAACCTACAGAAATCTTTCGTCTTGCAATCACTGGCAATAGAAGAGATAAGCATGCAATTAACCAAGGGAACATTAGTTTTTACATTGGTGGTTTTTAATTGGACTATATCTCCTTAAATTGTTATGATACTTTTAAGGAGATTTTTATGGAGTTACTCATTGCTTTTGTAGCTGGGGCCGCCCTAGCAGGCCTATTTGCCTTTTGGAAAATTAATCAAATGAAATTAGAAACCGTCCGCTTACAAGAACGTGAAAACGCGTTTGCTCAAAAACAAGCAGATCAGGAAAAATTTTTCCATACTTTGCAGGAGCAAGCCAAAGATTCTTTTAAGCAACTGGCCACTGCCTCCTTAAAAGAACAAAAAGCCGAGTTGGTCAACCAAAATAAAGACATGGTCTCCCCCCTTAAAGAGGCCATGGACAAATTTACCAAACAAGTGGGCGACCTTCGTACCGAAAGTACCGCGCGCCATGGACTGCTGCAAAATGCTATTGAACGCACCCTGCAACTTAATGAAAATCTTTCACAGGAAGCCCAAAATTTGACCGAGGCCTTGAAGAGCCCTAAAAAACAAGGAACTTGGGGCGAAATTATTTTGGAAGATGTACTTACCGCGGCAGGCCTGCGCAAAGGAATTGAATTTGACACACAAGTTTCCTTCACTACCGAAGGGCGTGAGCGCAAACAACCGGATTTTATCGTCCATTTGCCCCAAAAGCGCGATTTAATCATTGATTCCAAAATGTCATTAACCGCCTATCTGGAGTGGCAAGCCGCTACCGACGAAGCCGAAAAGCAAAAACACCTTAAGGAACATATCCAGTCAATCGAAAAACACATTAAAGAACTATCTGCCCAAGATTATACCTCTCTCTTGCCGCATGAAAAATTGGACTTTACATTTATGTTTATTCCCATTGAATATGCCTATTTTATTGCGGTTCAGGCCAAGCCGGAGTTAAACGAATTAGCCCGCAAACACCGTATTGCCATTGTAACGGCATCCAACTTGTTTTCCGTGTTACAAATTGCCGATAATATGTGGCGTATGGAACGTGGTACTCAACTGGTAGATAAAGTTTTTAAAACGGCCCAGGAGATGCTGGAACGCACCGGGCGCTTTGGAGAGCGTATGGGGGATATTCAAAACCGTATCTCCCAGCTTGCTAAATCGTATGACGACGCCGACAAAGCCCTACGCGGAAAGCAAGGTATTGTGTCCTCGGCTAAGCAATTAGAGGAGTTACGTATTAAATCCGCACGACAGCTCCCAGAACTGATTGACGAATCCGCAGACAATATTAAATAAAAAATATAGAATATAGGCGAGGAATCAATATGATTTGGTTTAATTGTGATTATAGTGAAGGAGCGCATCCCCGCATTTTAGAAAAATTGACCCAAACCAATTTGGAGCAAACGGCAGGATACGGGAACGATCCGTATTGCCGGCAAGCGGCTGATTTAATCCGCAAGCAGTGCAAAACGCCCCAGGCCGATGTACATTTTCTTTGCGGAGGGACTCAAACCAACTTAATAGTATTGGCAGCTTGCGCCCGTCCCTATCAAAGCATTATTTCTGCTACTTCCGGGCATATTAATGTGCATGAAACCGGTGCCATAGAGGCTACCGGGCATCACATTGAAGCATTGCCACACACACAAGGAAAAATTACAGCAGAACAAATCGCCAAACTGTGTAAGGCCCACTGGGAAGAGGACAACCCCGAATTTGCTCCTCAGCCCAAAATCGTTTATCTTTCCTTCCCTACGGAATATGGCACACTATATTCACTCAAAGAACTACAAGATATCCGCCGTGTATGTGATGACAATAATTTGTTCTTATTTATAGACGGAGCCCGTTTGGGATACGGTTTAACCGCCCCTAATAACGATATCACGTTGGCCGATCTAGCTGCCTTATGTGACGTATTTTATATCGGCGGCACTAAAATAGGTGCCCTGTTGGGGGAAGCCGTCGTCATCAACAACCCCAAATTACAAAAAGATTTTCGCTATTTTATGAAACAAAAAGGCGGCATTTTGGCTAAAGGCCGCGTGTTGGGTATTCAGTTTGTGGCATTGTTTGAAGATGGCTTATACTGGGAACTGGCTAAACATGCAAATGATATGGCTGATCGTATCAAAAAAGCATGCCAAACAGCCGGCTTTTCATTCTTATATGAGTCTTCCACCAACCAACAATTCCCCATTTTGCCCAACGATGTGCTTGCACAATTGGAACAAACCTATACCTTTGCCCACATTCAACGCGTGGATAATAAACATTGCGCCATTCGCATTTGTACCAGCTGGGCTACTCGGCAAGAAGACGTGGAACAACTGACCGAAGATTTACTTAAATTGGCCAAGGAACAAGATGCTACACATCGGTTGTCATTTGTCCAGCAGTAATGGCTTTGAAGCCATGGGCAAAACCGCCCTTTCTATTGGGGCGGATACGTTTCAGTTCTTTACCCGCAACCCCCGCGGCGCGCGCGCCAAGGATATTGACCCGCAAGATGCCGCGCGCTTAATGGAACTGATGCAAGCCCACCACTTTGCGCCAATTATTGCCCACGCCCCTTATACACTCAATCCTGCCAGCGCAGACCCCAAAACGCGCGACTTTGCGTTAATGACTTTTGCCGATGATCTAAAGCGTATGGAGTATGTGCCGGGCAACCTATATAATTTCCATCCGGGCTCACATGTGGGGCAAGGGGTGGATAAAGGGATCGAGTTAATTATTCACACGCTTAATGAAATTTTGACCCCCCATCAACACACCACCGTATTGCTGGAAACTATGGCCGGTAAAGGCAGCGAAATTGGCGGGAAATTTGATGAATTAAAACGTATCTTAGATGGTGTAAAACACAATCAACGATTGGGAGTATGCCTGGATACCTGCCACATCAATGATGCAGGTTATTCACTTGTAAAGTTGGATGAGACACTCACACAATTTGATAAACAGGTGGGGCTACCCTTATTAAAAGCTGTCCACATAAACGACAGTTTAAATCCGCTGGGTGCTCACAAAGACCGCCACGCCCCCATTGGGGAGGGGACCATCGGTACCCAAACATTCGCAGGCGTTATTAATCACCCCGCCTTAAGACATTTGCCATTTTGCTTAGAAACCCCTAATGACTTAGATGGATATGCCCGCGAAATAAAGCTATTACGCAGCTTATATAAAGAATAAAGTTGCAATTTTCGTGTAAAACTGATATACTATTTATGTAATGGGCCTGTAGCTCAGCTGGGAGAGCGCCTGCATGGCATGCAGGAGGTCGCAAGTTCGATCCTTGTCAGGTCCACCATTTGGAGCTCCGCGAAAGCGGGGCTTTTTTGTGGGGGCAATGGGCCCTTCGTTTTGAGTAAAACAAAAACCCGCACTCTTTGTGCGGGTTTTATATACTTTCACTATATTCTACAGCCCCATTGCCAATCCTTCCACCAAAGAGGAAGGGAGCTTGTTGGCACGCATTTTTTCCTGCGTAGTATTCACATCATACTGGGCGCGCAAAAAAGTAAATGTTTTGGCTTTCGTATCCCACAAGCCGCAAGCTGCATGTGGATTATGGTCGCGAGGCCTACCTACAGACCCGGGATTGACTACATATCTACATTTATCCTGAAGGGAAATAGTGTGTTTACTTTTTTGATTAAGATAAATATGGCATGTACGCGCAGAGCCCTTAATGTAAAACTGTAAATGGGTATGTCCTACAAACAGGATTTGCCCCTGCCACATTTGAAAATACATATTAAATTGTTCAATACTGTGAAAATATTCTTTAATTGGATCCAACGGTGTGCCGTGCAATACGGTAAAGTTATCTCCCGTGGCAGAGGTCGGCAAGGTACGCAAAAAATTAACTGAGCTTGTGGAAAGGTGTGCAATATTCTCATCCAAAGCTAATTTTGCATCAAAATTGAACAAACTGCCCAGAGAAGGAAAAGCCAAAATTGCGTCGTGGTTTCCCATCACGCTACCCAGAAGCGGCAATTTGGAGACATAATTTACACAGGCCTCTGCATCCGGCCCATAGCCAATAATATCTCCACACTGGATGTAGGTTTCAGCCCCTTCCTGCTCCAACAGCGACAGGCAGGCCTGCAGAGCTTCTAAATTTCCGTGGATATCCGACAGTACACCAACGCGCATTACGCCTCCACCATGGCTTCTAATTCTTCTTTCTTTTTATTTTCTTCAGCGTTATTTCGGTCCGCCAAATTGACAGACATCACTTTTGAAACTCCGCTTTCTTCCATGGTAATTCCGTAGAGCATACGCGCGGATTCCATGGTGCGCTTATTGTGCGTTACCACAATAAATTGCGTAGATTTGGAAAATTCTTTAATAAGGTTTACATAGCGTTCCACGTTGGCTTCATCCAACGCCGCGTCTGCTTCGTCCATAATACAGAACGGAGAAGGATGGTGCGTAAAGAACGCAAACAAAAGCGACATAGCTGTAAGTGTTTTTTCACCGCCGGACATAGACGTAATATTAAGCAACTTCTTGCCGGAAGGTTGGGCATAGATTTCAATACCCGTTTCCAACAAGTTATCCGGCTGCGTAAGCACCAAGTCACACTCCCCGCCGCGGAAGAGAGATTGGAAAATGTTTTTAAAGTGGACGCGGACTTGTTCAAACGTATATTTAAAGTTTTCACGTGTGGTTTGATTAATTTTGTTAATGGCAGATTTTAAATCCTTCTTGGCGTTATCCAGATCAGCCATTTGTGTTTTCAAGAATTCATTGCGTTCATTGAGAGCATCATACTCTTCGGGGGCCGTCATATTTACAGCGCCCATATTCTCAATGCGTTTGCGCATCATTTTCACACGCTCGTAATCCACTTCTTTGGTCCCATAATGCATTTCTGCTTCTTCAGGAGTAATATTCCAACTTTCAAATAAATTATTGGCCACCGTGGTATGCTGGCGTCTTGCGTTGGCAAGAGCATTTTCAAGATTGTTTTTTTGCAGCGTCAAATCGGAAGATTCCTTCTTACACGCGTTGAGGGCGGACATTTTTTCATCATAGTCTTTTTTCAATGCTTCCAAGTCTGCCCGCATTTGATGTTCGTCAATCTCCAGTTTTGCCAGCACATCACGCTCTGTGGAAAGCTTTGCTTGCGTAGATAATTTCTCATCCGCCAAGCTTTTTAGCCGCAAATTCGAAGCGGCTACTTTTTCGCTGCGCTTTCCTTCATTCTCCGTCAAGCTGTTAAACTCAAATTCGGTCGATTTCAAATCCAATTCAACGTTGTTTTTCTGTAAGTGGACTTCATATAAAGAGGCACTGACGGCATTGATCTCTTGTTTCAATACTTCGGCCTGTTCACGCAATTTTTGTTGATGCTGTTTTACTTCTGCTGAGCGTTTGATACAATTGGCGTGAGCCGTTTTAATATCTTCTTGTTGGGCTTTGAGCGCATTGATTTGTTCCCGCCGTTTATCTACGCGCAGCGTAATTTCCTGTTTGCGGGCGGCCGCTTTTGCCAACGTCTCTTGCACTATTTTAAGCTCCCGTTCTTTGTTGGCGCGTTCATTTTGCACGGAATTGAGTGCTAACACCGCTTCTTGCGCCTTGACGCGAAGATTCTTTAAATCCTCTTCAGCCTTGGAAAAAGTTTGCGCATTGGTGGCCAGCTCGGCAGTTAGTTTTTCCTCTTCTGTTTGTTGGGCAGAAATCTGTTCTTTCACAGTCTCTTCTTCGCCCCAATATGCTTCCGGAGCGCGGACGCTTTCATCTCCACCGCTTACAAAAAAAGAACCATCAACCGTTCCATTTTCGTAAGAACAATCCCCAATAATATAATCAATTAAACTTTCCAATTCTTTCTTATAAGTTAATTGAGTTTTCAAGGTACCTTGTTTAGCGGTTTTGGTCGCGGGGACGTCTTCCAGCACAATAAATTTAGCACGGGCCTTCCCGTTTTGTTGCAACAATGCAATTGCTTTTTGAACGGTAGCTCGCGTGTCACATAATACAGCATCCAAATATTTGCCGAACGATTCTTCTACCGCCACTTGCAAATCTTTAGGATATTTTAACGCTTTGCGTAATGTTCCTTTTATGCCAGGCAAATTGGCCTGTGTTACAGTTTTTACACCTACCCAGTAGGGATCATTTTTTCCTTGGGTCTGGATTAGTTCTAGCTTAGCCATCAAACCGGCGCGAGCCGACTTAACCAAGGATAATTTCTCATTTAAGGCACTACGTTGTTGTTGCAAGGTGCGCAGATTATTTTCACTAGTGGTAATTGCCAAACGGGAGGTATCCGCCTCTGTCTGCTTACCTTGCACCCGAACGGTAACTTCTTGCAAGGTTTTTTGCAACGCTTCAAGCCCTTCTGTTTGAGCTTGCGTTGTTTTTTCGGCTGCAATTAAATCCTCTTGTTCACGCTGAGCGGTGGATTCTTCCAAAGAAATCCGATTGGCTACTTCCATTTGTTTTTGAACTAAATTCATCAACTCGTTGGATGCCTTTTGTAATTCACTCTCCGCGCTACGCAAGTCATTTTCCAATTGTTGTGCTTGGGCCGTTTTAGTGTTATATGTTTCTTGCAAAGGTGTTAGTTTTTCCGTCACGGCTGTAATTTGTTCCCGCAATTTGGCTAAGGCCGGGGCCAGTTCGGACAAGCGGTTTTTACCCCGTTGTGCCTCCGCACCCGATGCAGCAAGTTGCGCCGTTAATTCGGCTGTTAAATTATCACAGTTCTTAATAGCTCCTTCTAACAATCCTACTTGATATTTGCTAGCCGAAATTTTTTCATTAAACGCGGCTGCTTCCTTTTGTTTATGCGTAAGGTTCAAATCCAGTGCGGCAGTGGCCCCTTCTTGTGCGGAAATACGGTTTTCCAAATCGGTCAAGCGTTGCACGATGGGTTGTAGTTCTCCGGTGTGTTTGGCGATTTGCGCCGTGGACTCTTTTAAAGAATGAAGCGAAATAGCAATTTCACTTTCTTTAAGCTCTTCGCGGTATTTTTGATAAAGGCGCGCCTTTTTGGCCTCGCTATCAAGCTTTTTGATTTGTTCAGTAATTAACGCAACCGTGTCAGATAAGCGGGCAAGGTCCATATCCACCCGTTCTAACCGACGGATACACTCTTCGCGTTTGGCCTTATATTTGGAAACACCCGCCACCTCTTCGAACATTTCACGGCGTTGTTCGGCAGAAGCAGAAAGAACACTTTCCACACCGCCCTGGTCGATAATGGCATACCCGCCACCGCCTATCCCGGTATCCAAAAACAAATCGCGGATATCACGCAAGCGGCACTGTACTTTATTTAAATAATATTCACTTTCGCCGGAGCGGAAAATTTTACGTGTGACGGTAATTTCGTTAAAATCCAAGGGAAGCTGGCGTGAGGCATTATCAAAAATCATGCTGACTTGTGCCATATTGAGCGGGGCACGTTTGGCGGTACCGTTAAAAATAATGTCCACCATAGAACCGGAACGCAAAGCTTTCCAGCTCATTTCACCAATCGTCCAACGCACCGAATCTATCACGTTGGATTTTCCGCACCCGTTGGGCCCTACCACGCAGGTAATACCGGGCTCAAAATCCAGGCGGGACTTGTCAGCAAAGGATTTAAATCCAATAATTTCAATCGCTTTTAAGTACATAGTTTTCCCTTAGATATATATGTGTTATTATAGCATTTTCCTATATATGTATAGGGAAAAACACTGTTTTATCACTCTACGCGTACTAATATAAAAGGAGTACGAGGAAACCCCGTCTAAAAAAAATGCTTGCAAAAAATTATTTTTTTTATTACACTGAAGGGGTACGTTAAATATGTACGTTAATATTAACGACTATTCCTTTAAAGGAGGAGTTTAAAAATGGCTGAAAAAGTATTGAAAGTAGGCATGGACCGCGAAGACGGTTTCTTGTACTACATCGACAAAGACGGTGATATCGCTCGCGTGCAAATGGCTCGCGGTGGCAAAAAAGGTGGCAAACCGAAAAAAGTAGAAAAAACTGGTATCAAAAAAGAAAAAGGATACTTGTATTTCTTAGACAAAAAAGGCGATATCTCTCGCGCCAAAATGGTAAACGCCAAATAAGTTTACTAGTTACAAAAACCCCCGCAGCAATGCGGGGGTTTTTTACCCCTTGATTTTTTTGCGTTTGTGCTTATACTATGGGTATCCGCAGGGTAGGAGGCAAAACCAAAGAATTCTAATTTTCATTTATAGCCCCTCGTGTGTGCATTACTAAAGCACAAACAGGGGCTGTTTTGCGTGCAACTTCGTACGCGCGAGCGCGCGTATCATAAATGGTTGACATACACCCCTGGATAATGATTTAATAGATATGCGGGGTTTTCTCGTAAACATTCTTGGAGGACATTATGGACATTAAAATTACGGCCAAAAATATTAAACTTACACCGGCCATTAAAGAATTTATCAATACGCGCGTAAGCAAAGTAGAAAATTACTTTGACAACATTGTTTCTGCACAAGTGCTTATTTCCGTAGAGAAAAAAATTAATCAACGTGCGGAGATTATCCTACATACCGGGGCCAAAACCACTATTAACGCC
>JBGUMP010000033.1:0-30337 GCA_045116875.1 Elusimicrobiaceae bacterium
TTGCCGGATCCGGCACGTCTTTGCCATCTTTCCAACCTAATAAATTTTTGGCTGTAAACACGGCAAAAGAGGCACTGTAATTTCCACGCAAACTATTTTGGATTAAAATATCTTTTTGACGGTCGCGTGCTTGCTCGCAAGCGTATTTAAATGCCGGGTATTTTTCTTCCCACTCCTTTAGTTGCTCACAAGTTACGTCAATCTTTTTTGCAAACGCTGCAAAGGTAGGCAATTCGCACGCTGTTTCTACCAAACTAACACTTCCGTCTTTTTTCTGCACTTCGGTAATTGTAAATGCGGAACCGTCAAAAAACGCAAGCAAGTCCGCACAGAAACTTGGCTGATATTTAATTTTACTTTTCATTTCTTCCTCCTATTATAAGTTCAAACAAGTATTCGCTAGCGGACAACACCGTCGTCTTGTTACATCCAGCATACAGGGGAATATGCCCTTGCGACGCATAGTCCGTACGGCAAAAATTTTCCCAATTGTCTTCATAAAAAAAGGCATTATATATGTTTACTAGGGCATTCATACATGCATCCTGCGTAATGCAAACCAACCGGCCACCACGTGCATAAACAGGAATTTGTAGCTTATGACTACGTGCATAAATACGGTTCTCTAACTGCAATTTTTGTTGATTTAAATCCAGCATAGTCCTTCTCCAAACAAACATACAACATATCTCTTTAAATTTACTATGTACAGCTACCTAATCCATAAGAAGATAGTTCCCGGGAACATATCCCCGGGAACCTGCATAGTTACGTCAGTCAGCATAATTTAGGATGCCGGAGCCCTTTGAATATGCGGGACGGAAACATTGCCTTTTAAACTTTGCTAACTCTTTTTACGTTTTTTATGCTATAATATAGTTGTGATAGGCCGGGCGGCTTATCCAACATACAAAATAGGGCACTGGGCAACCAAGCGGCTGCCTCGTTTAGAAGCGAAACGACCTATTTTGCAGGTAGCAATGGAAGTAAACACGTACGAGTTACTACATAGGTAAGCGCGGAAGATCAGGCCGTCTTACATATGTAAGTATAGCAAGTATTTTTAATGTTTGTCAAGTAGTTCAAGGGCCCAAAAAGGACCTATTTTATATATACGAGGCATAAAATGAATAAATTTGAAAAAGCACTGGCCGCATGGAATGATGGCTCGTTACGAGGAGCGCAAGCAAAGCTAGCAAGAGAGCTCCGTGTATCTACCGCCACTGTTGCCCTATGGGCTACCGGCAAACGCAACCCCTCCAAGGGATATATTGCCCTAATGGCAAAACTGTTTAATATGCCTGAAGACAAGGTGTTACGTTTGTTTATGCCATCCTCTTATCCGGAAAGCTCCCCCCGCTCTTCCGCCTTTTACGAACCGACGGATGGAATTTACAACGCTGACAAAGAAACAGAAATGCTCATGCCACAAAGCAACAGTGTTTCTCTACCCTATTTAGCCAATGTTCCAGCCGGATATCCCGAATTTCATGAATCGGACGTCATTGAATGGTGGACCTTGCCCCGCCGTTATGCCAAAGGCGCCAAATACTTGGTGCGTTGTTGCGGGGACAGCATGCAGGGAAGTGTTGAATACGATGACCTATGCCTAATCAAACCAGAAAACGAATTTTTAGACGGGAAGGTTATGCTAGTAAAAGTACAAGACGGGTTTTTAATCAAACGCATCCGCAAAGAAAACGGCAAGATTGTACTTTATTCCGACAATAACAAAAAATACAAAGCGTTTGCTCCTCAAATGGTACAGCCCATGGGATTGGTAGTGCGCAAGATTACAGATGTACAATAGATAAATTAATTAGGTCTTGACAATTTGCCGTTTTCACTTATACTAGTAGTACGCCGAGGCAGTACAAATGTCTTTTGACCGTAGTCGGTGACAAAAGAACTGTCCACCGTGTTGGCCGCACCCGCTACGTGGGTATGGTTAGGGTGGTGGATAGAAAGGAATGCGAGCAACATTCAGGCGCAATAGTCGGTTGAAAACCCGTTTCACGAGCCCGGAGCCCGGCACCTGCGGGTGTAGGGAGTCCCCCGGGAGGTGGAGTCGGCAATCGATACTGACACTGGGTAGTTGGTTTGCTTCACTGTCTGAGCGTTTACTTATGAGAAAAGCGACATAAAACCCCTATGTTGAAGAAACATAGGGGTTCTTTTTGCTTCAAGAGGTTAAGCTCTCTTGCGGAAAATTTCGGTTACACGCTCAAAAATCCCATTACACCAGGCAATCGCCAACCCATAGTTGGTAACGGGTACGTGCGCTTCTTTAAGTAATTCCAAGCGGCGCAAAATTTGCGTACGTGTCACCATACATCCGCCACACTGAATGGCCAACTTATATGTGTGCAAATTTTCAGGGAGCGGATCCAAATTGCTTACCGTAGTAAAATGAAGTTTTTTTCCGGTAAATTTTTCCAGCCATTTGGGAATTTTTACACGCCCGATATCATCACATTTATTCACAGTATGGGAACAGGACTCCAATACCAAAACATGGTCCCCATCCTGCAATTTACTAATGGCGGGAGCGCCTTTTAGAAACGTATCAAAATCCCCTTTCAAACGGGAAAATAAGATACTAAAACTGGTAAGTGCAATGTGTGTGGGAACAACGGAGCTCACATATTTGAACGCTTGAGAATCCGTCACCACCAGTTTAGGTGTATGCTTGGCTAGGCAGGCGCGCAATTCCGTATCCTTCACACAAATTGCGGTAGCACCAATATCCAACAAATTGCGAATTGTTTGCACTTGCGGCAAAATCAAACGGCCCTGTGGCGCGGAAGCATCCATCGGCATTACCAAAATTACTTCCTCTCCGGCACGAATATAGTCATCCAGAATTACATCCGGTGCATAGGAGCTTTTAGGCAAATGTTCCTCAATGGCTTTTAATAACAAAGGCACATTGGGCGATTTACAGGAAAATGGAACAACATCCACCCCTTTAATTTCTACATTAGTGGTGGGAAGATCCGTCTTGTTATGAACTAGAAAGAAAGGAATTCGGCGCACCATGCAAATTTCCATCAAGGTTTGATCGTACTGGTCAAACTGACCGGCAAAAACCAGCACTGCCAAATCTACTTGATCTAGGGCATCGCTGGTGCGGCCAACGCGTTTTCCCCCCAGTTCACTTTTATCATCCACGCCGGCAGTATCAATCAATTCCACTGGGCCGATCCCCACCAGTTCTATAACCTTATGGACCGGGTCAGTGGTTGTTCCCGGAGTTTGAGCCACCACGGAAACTTCCTGCCCGGTGAGTGCATTAACAAGAGAACTCTTTCCTACATTCATCTTGCCAAAAAATCCAA
Source organism: Elusimicrobiaceae bacterium (assembly GCA_045116875.1). Lineage (GTDB taxonomy): Bacteria > Elusimicrobiota > Elusimicrobia > Elusimicrobiales > Elusimicrobiaceae > Avelusimicrobium. The sequence goes on from JBGUMP010000033.1 coordinate 3,339, forward strand.
TACGAGGTCTATTAAGCTGTACCATAGAAAGATTATACAAAATGCACGGTAAATGCGGCGCAGAATTAGTATAATACTTGTATATCTTTTGTAGAGGACTTTATGAACGATTTTGAAACCTATCAAAAACAACGTGCCAAATTAGTTGAAAAAAACTTAACCAAGTATATTACTAAAATAAAAAATTCTCCAAAAATTTTAACGGACTCCATGCACTACTCATTGCAGGCCGGCGGCAAACGGGTGCGACCTATCTTACTGATGGCCACCGCAGAAGCGTTTGGTAAAAAAGCAACGGACGTAATGCCTGCCGCATGCGCGGTAGAAATGTTACACACCTATTCGCTAATTCACGATGATTTACCTTGTATGGATAACGACAGCTTGCGCCGCGGCAAACCCACCAATCACAAAGTATTTGGTGAAGACCTGGCATTATTGGCCGGGGATGCTTTACTCACTTATGTGTTTGAAGTATTGGCCCAAAACGGAAGCATCAAATCCATTGGTGCACAAAACACACTCAAGGCCTTACAAAACTTTGCCAACTGTGCCGGTGCTGCCGGAATGGTGGGCGGTCAAACTGCAGACGTATACGCCGAAGGCATGGGAGCCGATGATGCTAAAAGTCTGCGGGCGGAAAAATTAAAGAAAACTTCCAAAACATTGGCTGACAAATCATTGCGTTATTTTATGCTCCCCCCCACCACGGCCGAAACCACCCCCGAAACAATTTTACGCTATATTCACGCCAATAAAACAGGGGCCCTCATCCGTGGCAGTGTGGAAACAGGTGCTATTTTAGCCGGCGCGAAAGGAACTGATTTAAAACACATCAAAACATATGCAAACTGCATTGGACTTGTGTTCCAAATTGTTGACGACATTTTGGATGTAACGGCCTCTGCTAAGCAATTGGGCAAATCCAACAGTGATAAAGAAAACGGAAAATTGACCTTCGTCAGTTTATTTGGGTTAGAAGGCAGCCGCAAACATGCACAACTGCTCATTGCCAATGCCCAAAAAGCGCTAGGCAAGCTCAAAAATGTAAAGAAAAAACAACTTTGGCCCTTGTATGAAATGGCCGAATTCTTTAAAACCCGTACATATTAAGGAGCGTTTATGAAGGTACTGCCCAGCATTAACAGCCCAAAAGATTTGCGTTTAATCAAAAAAGAACTGCTGCCCACGTTGTGTGAAGAGTTGCGCCAAACCATCATCAAGACCGCTAGCCAAAACGGCGGGCATTTGGGTTCCAGCTTGGGGGCAGTAGAAATCATCACCGCCTTGCACTATGTGTATAACACACCGGATGACAAAATTGTGTTTGATACCGGGCACCAAGCTTACGCCCACAAATTATTAACCGGGCGCCAAAAAGATTTTGGCACCATCCGTACCAAAGGGGGCTTAAGCGGATTTCCCAAGCGCAGTGAAAGCGAATACGACGTTTTTGGGGCCGGTCATGCTTCCACGGCGATTTCTGCGGCCTTGGGGCTAGCTATTGCACGCGATCAGCAACACCAAAAACATCGCGTGATTGCCGTAGTGGGAGATGGTTGTTTGACCGGTGGAATGGCCTATGAGGCCATGCAAAATGCCGGGTTGTTACGCACGGATATGCTGGTCATTTTAAATGACAACCAAATGTTTATTTCCCAACGGGTGGGCGCTTTGGGGACCGCTCTTACCAAACTACTTACCAAAAAATATGTGCAACTAGCGGAAGAAAAAGCCACTAACTTTTTAAAACGTTTTGATGAGCTGGGCAATAACGCGGCCAAATTGGCCAAGCGTGCGCGTTCCATCTTGTTCCCCGGTACATTGTTTGAGGAAATGGGATTTCGCTACTTTGGCCCAGTAGACGGCAACGATATTAATGCCTTGCTGGATGTATTCGAAACATTAAAATCGGTCAAAGGTCCGGTAATGTTACACGTAGTTACCAAAAAAGGCAAAGGGTATGAACCTGCCGAAAAAAACCCAACCAAATTTCACGGGGTTGGCATTTTTGATGTGGAAACAGGCGACACCCTGGGCAAATCCGGGGCTATTACATTTACAAAAGCGTTCTCACAAACGTTGGTAAAGCTGGCAGAAAAAGACCCGCAAATTTGTGCCATAACGGCTGCTATGCCCGAGGGGACCGGACTAGATGCGTTCCGAGATAAATTCCCGACACGTTATTTTGACGTGGGTATTGCCGAAGAACACGCCGCTACTTTTGCAGCCGGGCTGGCTGCCGGCGGACAAAAGCCATTGGTAGCTCTTTACTCCACCTTTGCTCAACGGTGCTACGATCAAATTTTACATGACATTTGTTTGCAAAAATTACCCGTCGTGTTTGCATTGGACCGCGCCGGCGTGGTAGGGGAAGATGGTCCCACCCACCACGGGGTATTTGATTTTAGTTTTTTACGCAGCATTCCCAATTTAATCCTGGCAGCACCTGCCGATGAAAACGAATTGCAACACCTACTCAAAACCGCGTTTATATCGCAAGCGCCCTTTGTATTGCGCTATCCGCGCGGAGCCGGGTTTGGGGTACCCATGGATAAAGAGCCCACGCCTATGGATATTGGCAAAGGAACCTGGATGACCAAAGGCAAAGACTTGACCATTTTAGCAATCGGCAACCGCGTTCACCCGGCACTCAAAGCAGCTGAAACGCTGCGTGACAAAGGAGTGGATGCAGGGGTCATTAATATGCGTTTTGTAAAACCGTTGGATACCAAGTTAATTGACGAAGCATTGAAGCGCTCGGATAAATTGGTAACGGTAGAAGATAATATGTTGGCCGGCGGATTTGGTTCAGCCGTCGCTGAATATCTAGCCGATCATAATAAGACGGCACATTTGTTACGCCTAGGCATTGATGATGAGTTTGCGCCGCATGGCAAATCAAACTGGCTGTACGATCAAATAGGCATCAGCGAAAATGCTATTGTAAAACACATTTTACAGTGGAAAATTAAGTGAGGGATCTATGAATAAAACCATGAAAAAAGCAAAAATTCCGTTTAATTCTTATACCAAAGCGTACGAAGACATTGAACTATTAAAACATCCGGATATGCGCCCGATTCGCATGGAGCTAGAAACATTAAAACCGGAAATTTATCTACGCAAATTAGATGTAACCGAAACGATTGTCTGTTTTGGTAGTGCCCGTATTAAACCGGCAAAGGAAGCTCAAAAAGCCATCAAAGAAGCGCAAGCCGCGCTCAAGAAAAATCCCACTAGCAAAAAATTAAAAAATAAATTACTGGAAGTCCAAAATGCCGCTAAACTGAGCAAATATTATGATATTGCACGAGAATTTGGGGCACTGGTTGTTAAAAAAGCGGGCAAACGCTTTGCCGTGGTAACCGGCGGCGGTCCGGGTATGATGGAAGCAGCCAACCGTGGTGCGTATGAAGCAGGCGGGCGCAGCATCGGCATGAACATCACCTTGCCCCATGAACAAGAACCCAACCAATATATTACAAAGAATTTGTCTTTCTTATTTCATTATTTTGCCATCCGCAAATTACACTTGGTTATGCGTTCCAAAGCATGCGTGGTATTTCCCGGCGGATTTGGTACATTTGATGAATTGTTTGAATTTTTGACCCTCGTTAAAACCGGTAAAAAAGAAGATGTGCCGGTCATTTTAGTAGGGCGCAAATTCTGGGACGAGGTTATGAACCTCAAAGCACTGGCTGATTACGGCGTCATCTCCCCGGATGAAGACACCACCATCCGTGTGGATACGGCCCAAGAAGCATGGGATGCTATTGCTAAGTTTTACAAACTAAAGAAATAAACAAGTTATTCCTCAAAAACCCCGGGCTTATCACCCGGGGTTTTTCATAATACAAACATATCCCCCGGTTTTTGACCGGGGGATAATATTCCAACATAACAAATAAACTTTTGTTACAGTTCTATTTTCGTCCATTTCCCATTTTGTAATACTTGCATTGCCTTCGATCCGGCATTGCGCACATCCTCATACAAACAGTCAATAACTAACTGCTTTTTGTCACTATCATATACGCCCCATTTCCCTTGTTTGGCTACGGCGTACTGATTTTTTAACATCAAGGGTTTAATATCTGTAAATGCCGGGGACACCACTTCTTCCAGCTTATTTGTACTGCTTATGCGCAGTAAGGCACCTACCATCCTCTTTGAAGATACTTTGTAGAGGTCACTACGCATTTTTTCGATATTATCATAGAAGGGAGTTACCACCCGGCTCTCTTTAACATCATAAAAAGCCCATTTCCCATTCTTAGACACTTGCACCCACTGGTACCATGGCGGCATACGAATATCATCAAATGCAGCAGTAATGTAAGAAAGGGCAACTTGTTCCTGTTTAAAAGGATATGGCAAATAAATAATTCCTTTTTTCCCTTTTACGAGCACCTGATAATATCCCTTATAATAGCCAGGAACTTTCTCTATAGAATCATAGGTTTCCGGGGCTATTACTTTTACATCTTGTCCATTCACATATATAATTCCGCTTTTTTTATTATTTTGAAAAACCAAATAACCGTCCATTCCCTGCAAGCGGGAAAATGTCTGCCCATTTTTTACAGGCAATACTTCACCGCTATCCTGAGCACGTACTAGGCCAAACGCTCCGTTGCGGCTGACTTTGGCTAACCCCTGGCCAAAATCTTCAATGCTATCATAAACAATAGGGCCGGCTTTTTCCGTCGATTCATTATAGATGCCCCATTTCCCTTTTGAAGAAACCAAAATCAAATTACCGGAACATTTCAAGTTATCGTATTGCAACGGTCCAGCATGTCCGTTTTCAAACAAACCGCATTTTCCATTGTCACATACTTTTTCATGCCCGGAACATATGGGTTCATAAGTTTTTGCAGCATACGTTACTGTAGATACAGCCAAAAGCATTACAGCAACTATACTCATTTTCATGTGTTTCATAATTAGTCTCCTTGACAAGTTTACGTATAGCTTTCTAAATAGGTGTGCAACTTTTCGGCCTTGGCTTGCTTAACCCCGGCCTCATACAAAGCTTCCGCTTGCTCCGCATGGCCCAAAGCATAGAGGACTTGTGCCAAAGACAATTTCGTTAAGATTTGCCCGCGCTTTTCATCCGAATTATCAAACAGCACTTGCGCTTCTTGTAAATCCTTTAACGCTAATTCCAATTTATTTTTTCGTCTAAGAACGTCGGCTCGGCCCCATTTCACAAATCCCAGGTCCACCTTATCGCCAATGGAAGAATATAATTTATCGGCTGTATTATAGCGGCGCAGGGCTTCATCATATTTTCCTTGCTGGCGCAGTCCGTTTGCCATTCCGCAATTGGTATAAGCCTTACCAAAGACATCTTCACTTTTCTTAAAGATTTTATCGGCCAATTGATAGTTTTTAACACAGTCATCAATTTTTCCGCAAATACGACTGATGCCCGCCAAGCCGCAATAGCCATATGCTTCGTTGATTTTATCTCCAATTTTTTTGGCCAGCGTAATGGATTTTTTGAACTGGGCAATGCCTTCTTCAAATTGCCCTTGCAGGCGGAAAATTCCCCCTTTGGCCCAGTGAATAAAACTTTGCCCAGCATAATCTTTCAGTTGCACATAAGCCGCCAAAACAGCGTCCAGCAATTCTAGGGCTTCTTCCAGTTTTCCCCAGGCCCGCAAGGACATTCCCATCTCTTGCATAGCGCGGATTTCATAATCGTCAAATTCCAATTCTTTGGCCATTTCCAATGTTTCCAGCGCAAGTTCATACGCCATGGCCGCATGCCCCAGCGTACGGTAACAGGCAGACATGGCTAGTAAAATATCCATCCGTTCTTCCACCACATCGGCAATGGATAACCCCTTGGCATAGGTTTTGAGGGCCTGTTCAAAAGAGCCCAATTGACGGTATGCCTCTCCCTCTAAAAACAATTCCAGGGCGTTTTTCTTGCGCGATTTTTTGAGCAGCGTTAGCACGCGGGTCGGTTCATTATTTTCCAGCAATTCATACATTTCTTCCACGTTTGCCATATAACCTCCTAGATTTTTAAAATTTTCTTGATTTCCGTCAAAGTGGACGGCAAATCGTACGGCTTTGGAATAAAATAATCGGCTCCGGCCTCTGTAGCACGCTGCCGGGATTCTTCATCCGTAAGAGTGGACATAATCACAATGGGAATACGCCAAGTAATATTATCGGTTTTAAGCAGCTTGCACACATCAAATCCGCTCAATTTAGGCAACATCAAATCCAATAAAATCAGGTCCGGTTTTTGTTGTTTAGCCAGAGCCACCCCTAACACCCCGTTTGCAGCCCAATGAGTCTCAATTCCTTCCACCTTGAGTGCACCCACCAACGCCGTACCCAACACTTTAGAATCTTCAATCAGTACAATTTTTTTCATAATGTTTGCGTTTTAGTCTTATACGTTAAAATTGATTTTGCATATTCCCGGGCATTTTGCAAAATTCCGTTTACTTCCTCTTCTTCCAGCTGGCGCACTACTTTACCGGGAACGCCCATCACCAACGAGCCCGCCGGGATGCTTTTGCCCGCTGGAATAACAGTTCCGGCACCAATAATACAATTGGGGCCGATTTCACTTTCCATAACAACAGCATTCATCCCAATAATAACATTATCCCCAATTTTACTGCCGTGCACTACGGCTCCATGCCCCACGCTGACCCCTTCACCAATGCAACACGGCGTATTGTAATTGACGTGGATACACGCATTGTCTTGGATGTTGGAATAGTTACCCACCGTAATGGCGGCAATATCCCCCCGCAATACGGCACACGGAAAGACAGATACATTCTCCCCTAGGGTTACTTGACCGATAATAGCGGCAGTGGAGTGCACAAAACAGGTTTCCGGCACAACAGGTGACAGTTCAGCCAGTTTTTCAATCATAACCGGGCTCCTTTGCGTTTACGTTTAGGTGTGGCTGGCGGGGAAGATAATTGCAACCCCCAATAAATGAAAATGCTCACAATTCCGGGGATTACATAGTAAACTACCCGGTAAATCAGGGTGGCCATCAATGCGGCATCCCAATCAATTCCCATTTGATGAAATACCGCCGTCATGGCAAATTCCATAGCTCCCAATCCGCTGGGCAAAATAGGAATTAGCGTGGTTACCATCCCTACCGCAAAACCGGCCACCAGCACGCCGGCAGAAATCTGCACGCCCACCGCACGGAACGCAAAATACAAAACCATAATCGTAAAAAACCAATCGGCGCACACACAGAGGATGGTATTTGTCAGCTTGCGTTTTTTCTTATGGATAAGCTCTATACCTTCGTCAAGCTGGGCAGCAAAATCCGTATAACGGTCTTTGGGAATCAACGCACGAAACACGTGGTAGGATATTTTGTTAAGCAACCGAAATGTTTTGCGGAGCCAGCGTGAGCGAAGCTCGTCATTAAACAAAAACATAGTAACCAGTGCACACACCAAGCACATTCCAGCAATCAATGCAAAATTTTCAGCCAATTGCATGGGCGTAGCCGACGAGCTAAACAATAGTAAGATAGACCCTTGCAAAATAATCACAGCCAACACAAAGTACAATAAAACCGTAATCACAATACTGGCCGTTACACACATTCCAAAAGGAATTTTCCGGCGGTTTAATAAATGGGCACGCAATGCAAATCCGCTGGCCCCTAACGAAGAAATCAAATAATTTACCGTGGTAGATACAAGGGCAATACCAATCGCGGCGCTGCGGCTAATGCGTTTGCCCATAATGCGCAAAATTTCGTACAAACTCATTCCCATTGCAATATAGATTAACACCGACGATAATAAAGACAGGAACAGATATTTTGTTTGTACTTCTTGCCAAATTTTTACAAAGCTGTCCTTAGCATGGTAAATCATAACCGCTAAAATGCCAACGGATAATAGCATGCCTGCACCATAAAGCAGATATTTGAGCTGTTTTTTCACACCACCGCTCCTAAGGTAAAGATATATAAAAATTATATAATATATTTAAAGTTAAGGGGATTTTCTCCACCATGAGGTTAATGCATGAAGTCCATCAAAGTTATTGGTGCTAAGGGCCACAATTTAAAGAATATTTCTGTAGAAATTCCTAAAGATAAAATGGTAGTAGTAACCGGTTTGTCCGGCTCCGGTAAAAGTTCTTTGGCGTTTGATACGATTTACGCCGAAGGACAACGCCGCTACGTGGAAAGCATGTCCGCCTATGCACGTCAATTTTTAGAACTAATGGAAAAACCGGATGTAGAACATATTGAAGGGCTTTCCCCCGCCATTTCGATTGAACAACGCAATCCTTCCAAAAACCCACGCTCTACCGTGGCCACAGTAACAGAAATTTATGATTATTTGCGTCTTTTATTTGCGCGTATTGGGCAACGGTACTGTCCCCAGTGTGGGCGCAAAGTGGAAGCTTGGAGCGTACAGGGGATTGCGCAAGATATTTTAAGCAAATTTAACGAGAAAACCGTCTTTATCTTGGCTCCCGTTATCCGTGGGCGGCAGGGCACGTACGAAGAACTGTTTAAGAAATTTAAAAAAGAAGGATATGTCAAAGCACGCGTAAACGGCACATTAATCACCTTGGATAATATCCCTGTATTAGACCGTTACAAAAAGCACACTATTGAACTGGTAACCGACGAAATTTTTGTAGAAGAATTTGACCGTGAACGCTTGGTAGAAAGTTTAGAAAACGCGTTGCGTTATGCCAAGGGGTTGGTGCACATTGTGGAAACTGAAGGAAAAAATCCCCAAGAATTTACCTATAGTGAATCCAATGCATGCGCGCATTGCGGCATTGGATTTAGCGAACTGGAACCGCGCTTGTTTTCGTTCAACTCCCCCTACGGGGCGTGTCCGGAATGCAACGGCTTGGGCGTTAAAATTGAGGTAGACGAAGCACTGGTTGTTCCCAATCCAACCTTAGCAATTAACGAAGGAGCTATCGATGCATGGGAAAACCCTGTTACTACCCGCACCCACCGTTGGAAAAGCTCTTGGAGCGGGTATTATTATGACATTTTAAAACAGGTTTGCCGTCAAAACCATATTAGCATGACTACCCCCTGGAATAAACTACCTAAAGCCCAGCGCGATTTGCTACTCTACGGAACAGGCGGCGCCACCTATACCTCTATTATTTCCGGCGGAGAGCAAGAATTTGAAGGTGTTATTACAAACCTAAAGCGCCGCGTGGCAGAAAGTGAAAGTGACTTTGTAAAAGAGGAAGTTACCCAACGCTTTATGCGCGAAGTAGAATGCCCTGTGTGCGCTGGCAAACGTCTAAAACCCGAAGCATTATCCGTTAAAATAAACGGCAAAAATATTTATGAAATTTCGTCCATGCAGGTTTCGGCTGCAAAAGAATTTTTTGCACGGTTGCAATTGACGAACAAAGAAAAAATCATCGCAAAAGATGTGCTCAAAGAAATTAACGCACGCTTGAACTTTTTAAACAGCGTAGGTCTTTCTTACTTAACACTCAACCGCAAAAGCCAAACACTCTCCGGCGGAGAGGCTCAGCGCATTCACTTAGCCACGCAAATCGGTTCGGGCTTAACCGGGGTGCTGTATGTGCTAGATGAACCGACCATCGGTCTGCACTCCCGCGACAATGACCGACTCATCGAAACGCTCAAAAACCTGCGCGATTTGGACAACACGCTCATCATTGTGGAGCACGATAAAGATACCATTTTAGCTTCCGATTATGTGGTAGAATTAGGCCCTGCCGCCGGCGAAAACGGAGGGCAGATTGTAGCCAGTGAACCAACGAAAGAATTTCTGAAGGATAAAAATTCGCTCACGGCCTCGTATCTTAACGGGCGGAAAATCATTTTACCTCGTGCCGAGCTACGCAAAGGAAACGGTAAATTTTTAACCATTCACGGGGCACGCCAATTTAACCTTAAAAATATTGATGTCAAAATTCCGTTGGGAAAATTTGTGTGTGTAACGGGTGTATCCGGCTCGGGTAAGAGCACGCTTATTCATAACATCTTATATAAGGCACTGGCACGTAAATTTTACGGGGCCAAAGACATCCCCGGCGAGCATAAAATCATCAAAGGGCTCGATAATATCGATAAAGTCATTATTGTGGATCAAAGTCCCATCGGCAAAACGCCACGCAGCAACCCAGCTACTTACACAGGTGTATTTTCGCACATCCGCGATTTATTTGCACAGATGCCCGAAGCTAAACGCCGCGGCTATAAACCGGGCCGTTTCTCTTTTAACGTAAAAGGCGGGCGTTGCGAAAAATGCCAAGGCGACGGTATTTTAAAAATTCAAATGCAATTTTTGCCGGATATTTACGTCAAATGTGAGGAATGTAACGGAAACCGCTTTAATGAAGACACACTGGAAGTAAAATTTAAAGGGAAAAACATTGCCGAAGTATTGGATTTAAGCGTTTCGCAAGCGTTGGAATTTTTTGATACGATTCCCAAAATTAAGCGTTATTTACAAACACTTAACGACGTAGGACTGGGATATATCAAACTGGGCCAAGCGGCTACTACTCTCTCCGGCGGAGAAGCCCAACGTGTAAAGCTGGCCGATGAACTTTCCCGCAAAGGGACTGGCAACACGCTCTACATTTTGGATGAGCCAACCACCGGCTTGCACTTTGCAGATATTGATAAACTCTTACACGTACTTCATGGATTAGCCGACAAAGGCAACACTGTTCTAATTATTGAGCACAATTTGGACGTAATCAAAACGGCCGATTGGCTGATTGATTTAGGCCCCGAAGGGGGAGACAAGGGCGGAACAATTGTATGCGAAGGCACCCCGCGTGAGGTGGCCACTTGCAAAACGTCCTACACAGGCAAATATCTTAAGCCCGAATTGGAAGCTGTAGATACCTATATTAAAACGCACCCGAATGAAACGTTACATAATTCAGTACAAAAAGCAACCAAATCCATTACCGGTAACAAGAAAAAATGAACAATAAAATGATTGAATGGACGGACAACGAATTACCCACTTCCAGCTTTTCTTGCGGCCCGGGCCAAGGGCTTGTTTCGGTACGTAATGCTCCCCTTTTTCAAACTCAATTTGAACGTAGCCACCGCGCAGCTGACATGTCTTACAACGGCTTGTACAAACAAGCAGAAACTCATTTACGCGAATTATTACAAATCCCCACGGATTATACGGTGTTATTTTTCCCGGGCGGCTCGACAGCTGCCATGGATGCCGTGTTATGGAGTGTGACGCAAGATACGCTTAGTGGCGTTGACATTGGGGCTTTTAGCCACTTGTGGTGTCATACACTTGCTCAACGTTTGCCGGGGGTATCCCGCTCCTTTGTAACGGCAGATGCAAATTTGTTGCCACAAGGATTGCCGGATACAAATGCTAGCTTGGTATTATTGACCCCCAATGAAACAGCCACAGGGGTACAATTGCCCCATGATTACTTGTTACAAGTGTGGAACAAGCGTAGCGCCAACACCTTAATTGCGTGGGATACTACGTCATGTGCGGGCGGGCGCAAGCTACCCGCAGATGCATATGACATTCAGCTCTTTGGATTACAGAAGTGTTTGGGGGCCGGAGGCGGCACATGTGCGCTAATCTTAAGCCCACGCGCAATAGAAAGGGCCCAGCAAAACAAACGAAATCTTCCCTTTTTCTTGGATTTGCGTAATGCATTACAATTTACCGAAAAATGTCAAACTCTTAATACTCCCTCCACCATTAATATATGGATGGCAAACGAAGCATGTAAATGGATGCTAGCGCACGGGGGATTAACTGCTATGGAAAATTTATGCCAACAACACGCCGATTTCTTGGTAAATTGGGCTGAAAATTCCTGTTGGATTAAACCGCTAATTACCAACAAAACCTACCGCTCTTTTACTACGCTAACGTTTGCAATCACCAACCCACGTATTTCTGATGAGAAAATAGCGGAAGTTTTACGTGCCACCGGCAAACAAAACCTGATGGACGGGCTTCAAAAATACCGCACTTTGGCACAAAACAGCTTACGTATAGCGTGCTTTCCGTTTGTGGATACAGAAGGCGTGGAACAATACAAAAAATTAACCGCCATGCTTGATAAAATTGCACAGCGGCTAATGCATTAAAATTTTCGGCCTACATTTGGACTTCTTTTTGAATATATCCAAACTGTTCCAATAAGTCCGTATCGTTTCGCCAATTCGGGGATACAACCACATTGAGCTCTACCCGGTATTTACGTCCCAAAAATTCTTCGATACGTTTTTGGCTACGTTCACGTAGTTTTTTTATCATGCTACCGCCTTTGCCGATAAGAATCGGTTTTTGGCTTTCGCGCTCCACGTGAATATTGGCGCGGATAAAATTTTTATCTCCCAGGTCTTCCGTAAATTTTTCCACCGCCACATAAGTACTGTACGGAATTTCTTGTTGATAGAGCAAAAAGATTTGTTCGCGGATAAATTCGGCCGCATAAAACCGCTCCCAGCGGTCGGTCCACTGTCCGGCCGGGAAATAGGCCGGGCTTACAGGCAATACATTTACCACCGCTTGTTTTAAAGGTTCAATTCCTTGGCCTTTAGCCGCGCTGATAGAAAATACTTGTGCAATGGGTAACTCCTTCTTTACGCGGGTTTCCAAGGATAGCAAAACGGTTTTGTCTTTCACCAAATCTATTTTGTTGAGGACGAGAAATATAGGACAAAACACTTTTTTTAACTTTTCTACCAACTTGGCATTTTGTGCATAATCCGCCGTAGCATCCAGCATAAAAAGTACTACATCCGCTTCCTCACTTACGGCACGGTCCACACAATCCGCCATTGTTTGTTGCAACTTATATTGAGGTTTCAAAAAACCGGGTGTATCCACAAATACGATTTGATAATTTTTCCCTTCGCAAATAGCTAAAATGTTCTGGCGCGTTGTTTGGGGTTTGTGCGTTACTGCGGAGAGAAGCCCCCCCGCCAAGCTATTAAGTAACGTGGACTTACCCGCATTGGGCAGCCCGGCCAGTACTGCAAAACCACTTTTAAAGTTTTTCTCGTCCATATCTTTATTATATAATAAAAGTATGAAATACGTGCTTGTACTCTTATTATGTGCATTACCTGCCGTTGCAGACCCACTGGAAGATGCAAACCTTGTTGACGTGCAAACCGTTGAGAGCTTGCCTGTTTTTGTGCGTTTGCGTTACGCCAGTGCGGATAACTTTACCAAGAAACGTATTTATACATTCTCAAAATGTTACCTGCACAAAGAGGCAATAGCCGGGTTGCAAAAGGCGGTCCAACTGGCAGCGCAAGAGAAAGAGCCCTTTACCTTTTGTTTATGGGATTGCTACCGTCCGCAAAATGAACACAAAAAGTTATGGAAGGCCTTTCCAAACCCCAGTTATGTGGCCATGCCCAAGCGAGGTTCACGCCACAGCCGCGGGATGGCCATTGATTTAACTCCGTGCGATTTTAACGGCAATCCCTTGCCAATGCCCACAGATTTCGACAATTTCACTCCACGCGCACACATGGACTTTTACAACTTACCCGCTGATATTCTAGCTCGGCGTGAAACACTTAAAAAAATTATGACGGCTGCCGGCTTTACCTACACCCGCACGGAGTGGTGGCACTTTGATAAAATCGGCTGGAAAAACAAACCATTACTCAATATTGTACTGCCGCAATAAAAAAGGCCCCCAAGCAATTGGGGGCCTTCTGTGGAAGTGAGACAAATTACATCTTAATACGGCGGGTGACGGTTTCCTTCTTGAAGCACTCAATCACGTCGCCTTCCTGAACGCCTTTGAATCCTTCAATCAAAATACCGCACTCGTAACCTTTTTCCACTTCTTTGACGTCATCTTTGAAGCGTTTAAGGCCACCGATTTTACCGCGGCCTACTTCCTCGCCGTTGCGTTTAACGCGCACTTCGTAATTGCGCACCATGGTACCGCTGTCTACCATCGAGCCCGAAATCAAGCCACTGCTTAACTTCATCACTTTTTTGATGGTAGCAGTGCCTACAACCGTCTCCACTACATCGGGCTCTAACAAGCCCTCCATAGCGGCTTTAATATCTTCCAAGAGTTCAAAGATAATGGTGTAATTGCGGATTTCAATACCTTCGCGCTCGGCTTCGGCTTGCGCTTTGTGTTCCGTTGAAACATGGAACCCAATGACTACCGCATTGCTGGCCTTGGCAAGCAAAATATCGCTTTCATTGATGTTCCCCGGTGCAGAAAGCACAATATCCAATTCCACTTCATCGGAAGGAATACGCAACAGCGCATCTTTAATGGCCTCAATGGAACCTTGCACGTCGGCTTTTAAGATTAAACTGAGCTTTTTAACTTTATTGCCTTGTTCATCTTCTTTACCCAGTGCCATTAGAGACATTTGTTTGCGGGTGGCTTGCGAATCTTCCTTCTGCGCAAGTTTGCGTTTTTCGGCAGCGTAGCGGGCCTCTTTTTCGCTCTCCATAATATAGAGCGTATCACCCACTTGCGGCGGCTCGCCATTAATACCTAAAATTTCCGCGGGTACACTAGGGCCGATTTTTTGATAGCGTTGAGAATTTTCGTCAATAAGCGCGCGAATGCGGCCGTAGTTGGTACCCACCAAGAAGGGATCCCCCACCTTCATAGTACCTTTCTGCACGAGTACGGTGGCTACTACCCCGCGTTTGTTATCGCGTTTACTTTCCAAAATAACGCCTACACCCAAACGGTCCGGGTTGGCTTTGAGTTCCATCATTTCCGCTTGAAGCGCAATCATTTCCAAGAGCTTATCAATATTGATATGTTTCTTGGCGGAAATTTCCACATAAATGGTATTTCCCTGCCATTCTTCTGGCACCAGGCCGCGGGCAGAAAGGTCTTGCTTTACGCGGTCCGGATTGGCCCCTGGTAAGTCAATTTTGTTAATGGCTACAATGATAGGAGCTCCCGCCGCTTTGGCGTGTTCCATAGCTTCAATAGTTTGCGGCATAATCCCGTCCGTAGCGGATACCACCAGGACCACAATATCGGTTGCTTGCGCCCCGCGTGCACGCATAGCGGTAAATGCTTCGTGACCGGGCGTATCCAAGAATGTCAGCACACCGCGCGGTGTTTTCACACGGTAGGCGCCAATATGCTGGGTAATGGCCCCGGCTTCGCCCGCTACTACGTTGGATTTACGAATAGCATCCAACAAACTGGTCTTACCGTGGTCTACGTGCCCCATAATGGTAATTACGGGGCTGCGCGGTTTTAAACTGGCAGGATCGTCTTGAATTTCCATGACGGCGGCTGCTTCTTTCAAATCTTCTTCCACCATTTCTGCCACAAAACCACATTCATCCACAATCAGCTCAATCATGTCTTTTTCCAACCGCTGATTAATCGTGGCAAAAATGCCCATACCCATCAACTTTTTAATAAAATCATTGATTTTAAAATTCATCTTTTCCGCCAAATCTTTGACGGTAGGATTACCCACAATACGTACGGTTTTCCCGGCAGGTTTGGCTGGGACAGCCGGTTGCGGTTTGGGCGCGACCGGTTGTTGCGGTTTAGCAATCGGCGCGGGTTGCGGTTGCACTACTGGTTTGGGTTGTACCGTCTGTACCGGCTTGGGAGCCGGGTGCACTACAGGCGTAACAGAGACCGGTTTAGGGGCCACCGTCGGCTGCGCAACTACCGGTTTAGCAACCGGTTTTTCTTGTACAGGTTTTGCAGAGGCAACCGAAGCTGTTTTCTCTTGCACAGCAGTATTTTTTTTGGCTTCGGCAATTTCCGTGGTCGCCGCTTTTTTCACTGTTTTATGGGCGGTTGTTTTTTTAGTCGCCGTTTTGGTAGTTTTTGCAGACGTTTTCTTAACCGCTGTTTTTTTGGAAGCGGTTTCTTTTTTAGCCGTTGTTTTTTTTGCCGCAGTTTTAGTAGCGGTTTTTTTGGCGGTCGTTTTTTTCTTAGCCGGGGTTTCGCCCTCTTTAGTTGTTTTCTTGCTGGTTGTCATCGGCTACCTCCTCGGCTGGTTCCAAATGCTCGGCAATATATTTTTTTGCCCCTTCAATAATTTTGGCAGCGGTTTTATCGCCAATACCTTGCACGGTGCACAAGTGTTCCACTTCCACATTGGCCAATTTTTCAGCAGTAGTAAAACCGGCTTTTTGCAACAATTCGGCGGTTTTGGGGCCTACCCCTTCAATGCTGGCAAGCACCGCTTGAATCGACTCAGTGGCTTTCTTTTCTTCAGCGGCTTTTTGGCTTTCGCTCTTTACATCCAGTTCCCACCCGGTCAAGCGCGAAGCTAAGCGGATATTTTGCCAATCTTTGCCGATAGCAATGGCCAATTGATCGTCCGGTACAATGATGAGTGCTTTTTTATCTTTCAAGCTGATAATTTGCACAAAGTTTGCTTTTGCCGGAGCAATGGCATTCATCAGCAGCGTGCTAACTTCGGGCGAATAATTGATTAAATCGATGCGTTCGCCGGAAAGTTCATTTTGAATGGCACGGATGCGAATACCGCGCATCCCTACACAGGTGCCAATAGGATCAATCTTGCTATCGATGCTGCTTACAAGCACTTTGGCACGCATACCGGCATCGCGTTCCACTTTTTTAATTTCCACAATGCCTTCATTAATTTCGGGCACTTCTACTTTGAAAAGTTCTTCTAAAAAGCGTCCGTTTCCGCGGGACAAAAACACATACGGCCCACGTTGGCCTTTATCCATGCGAAACGCCGCCGATTTATAGCGGGACAAAGTTGTATCGTCCGCACCGACAGCCGCCAATTCGGTTTGGTTCATTACTTTAGCGATAATTGCTTTAATGCGCGAACCGTTGGTGTAGCGTTCTTTGCGGATTTGTTCACAATACGGCAAGATGGCTTCAATTTTGCCTAAATCGACGATGATGTCGCGGTCGGACATCCGGCGCACCGTCCCCATGACCACTTCACCTTCACGCGGTTTATATTCTTTATAAAAGTTATCTCGTTCAATACCGCGTACTTTTTGAATGAGCACCTGTTTGGCAATTTGAGCGGCAATGCGGGAGAAATCCGTCACTTGCAGCGGGCGGGTAAGCACATCACCCACTTTGATACCTTTTTGTTCTTTTTTAGCATCTTCCAACGCAATTTCCATTTCCGGGTTTACCACTACGTCCACCACATTGAGCAGATGTAATGCTTGCACGGAGCCGGTATTTACATCAATCTTGGCAGAAATTTGGGCGGTTTTACCTAAATTTTTACGCAGTGCAGACACGAGTGCATCTTCAATAGTTTTTAAGATGTCGTCACGTTTGATATTTTTTTCTCTTTCTAAGCCTTCCAAAGCGGCTACTAATTCTTTAGCATTGGTTTCCATGGGGATTATCTCTCCTTCATTATTAAAATTCAAGTACCGGGTCCAAGTTTGCCTTCTTGATATTGTTATAGGCAAAGCGGTATTGGTTGGTGCCGTCGTCCAGCACAAAGGCGTCATCATCTGCCGAAGCAATCACGCCCGTAAAGGCACCGCGTCCATCCAGCGGCACTTTGAGTACAATTTTTACACGTTCTTGCACAAAACGTTTAAAGTGTTCGGGTTTTTTTAGCACCCGGTTTACACCAGGGGAGGACACCTCTAAAATATAGGCGCCGTCCATCAAATTTTCCATTTCCAACAGGGAGTCGATTTTATCGGTCAGTTCCCCGCAATCGTCCAACGTCACGCCGCCTACTTTATCAACAAAAAACTGTAACACGGCTTTACGGCCTTGATGTTGGATGACCAAATCCACCAGTTCCACGCCTTGGCCGGCAAGGGCCTTGGCAATAGTTTCTTCAATTATTTTAGGATCTTTCATGCAAACACTCCTATTATACAAAGAGCGACTTGATACCAAGTCGCTCTATTAAGAACATATATAGTGTAGCATTCTAAAAAATTATTGTCAAATTCTCTTGCAAAAGGGCCCTTTTATCGTTATACTATAAATAATCCGGTGAAAAAGGAGTTGTATGCAAAGAGGATTTACATTAATTGAACTATTAGTAGTAGTACTAATTATTGGTATTTTGGCGGCAATTGCCTTGCCGCAGTACCAACGTGCTGTTATGCGCTCACGCATTATGGCCACCCTGCCAAACGTACGTGCCTTGGTAGACGCTGTAGACTTGCACTACCTTTATAGTGGGGCATTACCTACTACGGTGGAAGCCACAAATGATTTCAACATTAAAATTTCCGGCGGCAATTGGACATTTGATAATGACCAAGATTTAGAATATGTTATCACAGGGCAACGCATACGTTATGTAATCACCAAAGCCGGTTTGGTGTATTCTCAGCTAGACACGCCGGCAGAACAAACCCTGCAGTTGCAGCTTGCTTCACATGAATATGCCAGAAACCATTCGGATACTCTGGTTGAAGGGCAAGCCAGATGTGTAGCAAACAAGAATAACGATACCGCTGTTAAAATATGTGAATCAATGCCACGTATAGGGAGCAATTGTTCCAATTCCGGCGATAATTTATGGGTCTGCAAAGTACGTTTATAAAAGGGTTCACCTCATCATTCATTTCCCCGCTTATCCGCGGGGAATTTTATTGTCTTGTTCCCCCACGTTTGTTTTTAATATAATTTATTGAAACTTTTATGACGGGAGCCACCATGGTCTATTTCACAAAGATTCGTTGTTTTTTTTAACCCACCGAGCCGAATGTATTTGTTTGCTGATTTTTACCTTGTGCGCTTTAACTGGTTTTTACGTACATGAACCCGTTTACGACGAAAGGTGCAACTACGCAATAAAAAACCCCGGCTGAACCACAGCCGGGGGTAAAGCTTTTAGGCTATCCTAAAATTAGGATGCAGCATAGCCAGCAGAGTTGCCCATGGTGCAGAATTCTGTCGTACCATCCGGGTTTTGACAGCCTTTGCTGATAGAACCATCTTGGTTCACCGTAAGGGTCAAGTTTCCGCCATTAAACATACCGCCATCGCGGGTAGCAGTCATTGCCACGTTGCTAGCAGTGGTGGTGAAGTTAAAGTGCCATTGATGGCCAGCGGTAGAGGCAGTCGGGAATTCAGCAGTTGAAAAGCTGATGTCCCCCTGGGAGGTTAAGTCGCCAATGGTGCCGGCAAAGGCACTGCGTTGCATATAATAGATGCTTTGGGCGGTAGCCAAATCACCTAATTTTTGCACAGCTTCCGACATGCGGGAGCGTTCTACTGCTTTGGTATATTGGGGCAACGCAATTGCGGCCAAGATACCGATAATGAGTACTACTACGAGTAACTCAATTAACGTAAAACCTTTATTCATAAGTTAATCTCCTTTTTCCTACAAGTTTAATATAGAAAGTGGTTAGCTTTCTAAGTATAGTTTACAATATTTAAAAAAAAAAGCAAGTACTTTTTTTAAATTAGGTCTTGACAGAAAATGGAAATATCTTTTTTCCGGATACCATGAGCGGGCATGTATATGTGCATTGGTACCCATAGCGACCGGGGCTTTCCCTCCACCGGCCAGGATGGACAACCCAACCCAGCAATATACTCCATTATACCCATTAAGATAGTACAGTCGAAGGGAATTCTTCTCCCTGTAAATTTGATTTAGAATCTCACTGCAGACAGTTCCCATATTTTCCCAGGTCGCGTGGGAATTTACTATAATAAAAAGGAGCTATTATTAAGGAGATTTTATGAGTAAAAGCGCCGCTATCGTTTCTTTTATCAAACAACATCTTGCCGAATGTATTTGTCTATTGCTACTTATTGTATTGGCACTCATAGGTGTATCCTATCATGAATTTACGTATGATGAAGCGCAAGCATGGCAAATTGCCCGTACGGCTTCTTGGAAAGACATTGTGCTTTTCATTCCCGTTTTTGAAGGGCATCCACCTTTTTGGCATTTATTGTTGGCCGTACCGGCTAAATTGGGGTTCTCGTGGCACGTGGTGTATGGAATACTTGGCTTTGCCGGCTTACTGGCCAGTGCATGTTTACTACTGTTCAAATCCCCCTTTCCGCGTTGGGTGCGATGTTTATTGCCGTTTAACTTTTTCCTGTTTTACCAATACAGCATTGTGGTGCGACCATATTGTTTAATAATGCCGATTATCTTTCTGTTGGCTCTTTTCTTTCCACAAAAGGACAAGCGCCCCGGCTTGTTTGTGGGCTTATTAGCCGCGCTGTGTGCGTGTCACTTATATGGCATTGCCATCGCCGGCGGCATTACGCTGGCGTGGTTATGGCAAATGCGTGAGGGCCGCCCCTGGAGAACCTATATTCCAGCACTGCTAAAAGACCGACGTTTTCATTACTTGCTGGGGTTGCTGGCTTTTGTGGTGCTCATTACAGCCATTATTGTAACACCCCGCGCGGGCGAAACTTTCTCCCCTACACATGCAACCGTTTTGTGGAAACAAATTGTCTATATATTCTTGGCCATGCCTGCCGATGCGGTACTGACGGACTTAAATTCTTTCATGTTATCATACATTGTGTCCCTTCCGGTCAAAGGGCTACTGCTAACGGCCGGCTTAGGGCTACTACTATGGGTGGCAACGTTTGTATTTTTCCCTCGCAAAAAAATACTTTTCTTACTACTTCCCTACATTTGTATGGGTAGCGTTATGCTCAATTACTCCAGCTGCCACCATATTGGGCTGGCCCTTCTGTTGTTTATTTGGTATTTATGGATTACGCTTGCACAAGACAAACCCATTACCGCCTGGCCGGAAATTGTAAAATCACTGGCTAAGGGATTATTGGGTTTAATGGTAGTGATACCTGTTGCATGGAATTTGTGTGCATTGTACAACGACTACCGCTTGGTTACTTTTGATGGCAAGAGCATGGTAGCATTTCTCAAAAAATACAATCTCACACAAGAAATTATTTTTGCCTCTTGGCGTGTAAATGTGGTTGATAAGGATAAATATGTTACGGACCCGCTTGTGTCACCAATATCAGTTATGTTAAATATGCATTTGGACCATAACATTATTGCCAATTTTAATAATGGGCAAGATATCGGCTATTTACTAAACCGCGTTTTATATAATGCAGAAGACCGTGCTAAAATTTTGAACCAATGGGCAGCGAAAGGATTGCCCATGGTTACTATTGGGCCGACCGCACTGGATGCTGTATTTAATACACAGAACAATCTCATAAGTTCCTACCGTGTAGGATACGTTGGACAAGAGCACCGGATTTGGAAGTTTTCCACGTTTCATTTGCCAACAGATATTTATTTACACGAAACACTTTGGCAAAAATACGGCCCGCAAATTTTAGCGGACCAAGGTATCGACCCGGTAGCTTACGCCCAACAAGCTGCCACACGTACGCAAATGCCGCAAAGCTATACTTTTACATTATATAGGTAACATTATGAAGAAAAACATCGTAATTATCGGTGCAGGACCTGCCGGCTTAACCGCCGCGTATGAATTAACTAAATATCCGCAATACCAAGTGACCGTGTTGGAGGCGGATGCCGTGGCGGGTGGTATTTCCCGCACTGTACTTACCAACGGCAACCGCATGGACCTGGGCGGGCACCGCTTCTTTTCCAAGGACCAGCGGGTGATGGATTGGTGGTTTTCTATGTTTGCCGCGCAAGGAAGCCCCTCCCTAGACGACAAACTGCTTAGCCGCCAAGCGCCCGTAGTTACCGGCGGGCCGGACCCGGAAACCCAAGACGAAGTATTTTTAATCCGCAAACGCATTTCCCGCATTTATTACAAACATACGTTCTTTGATTATCCGCTGTCTTTATCGGCTAAAACATTGTACAACTTGGGCTTTTTTACACTGATGCAGGCGGGGGTTTCTTACCTGGCGGCGCAACTGCATAAATTGCCGGAAACTTCCCTCGAAAATTTTTATATTAACCGTTTCGGCCGCAAATTGTACAGCATGTTTTTTGAGGGGTATACCGAAAAATTATGGGGTCGTCATCCTAGTGCTATCTCGGCTGATTGGGGTGCCCAGCGCGTGAAAGGGCTGTCGATTTCTGCCGTCATAAAAGACCTATTGCAACGCATCTTTCACACCAAGCCCGCCCATAAGGAAACTTCTCTTATTGAAGAGTTTTATTATCCCAAATATGGCCCCGGCCAATTGTGGACTGCCGTAGCAAAGCGCATTGAAAAGCAAGGTGGAAAAGTGCTTTTTAATAGCCCCGTTACTAAATTTATTGAGCAAGGCAACAAGCTTACTGCCGTTGTTTGTAACGGGCAAGAAATCCCGGTGGATATTGTCATTTCTTCCATGCCGCTAAAAGACCTAGCGAACGGATTGCCCAATGCCACGCAAGAAATGCGCCGCATCGCCCAGGGGTTGCCCTACCGCGATTTTGTAACAGTGGGGCTCTTGGTGGATAAATTGACAATCAAAAACAATACGCATATCCCCACTTTTCAAAACACCATTCCCGATTGTTGGATTTACGTACAAGATACTGGTGTAAAAATGGGGCGCATCCAAATATTTAACAACTGGTCCCCCTATATGGTAAAAGAAGTGCAAAACACCGTATGGGTAGGTTTAGAATATTTCTGCAACGAAGGTGACGATTTTTGGAACATGTCCGAAGAAGATTGCGTCAAACAAGCCACGCAAGAATTACAAAAGATTGGGATTATTTCCAAAGATACCCGCATTTTGTCCAGTCACCGCGAACGTGTAAAAAAGGCCTACCCGGCGTATTTTGATACGTATAGCGAAATGGATACCTTGATTAAACAGCTTGATGCGATCGAAAATTTATACTGTGTGGGACGCAACGGCCAACACCGCTATAATAATATGGACCATTCCATGGTGACTGCGTTTGAAGCCGTCAATGCCATTGTAAATGAAAAAACTGACAAAGCGCCTATCTGGAACGTCAACACAGAAAAAGAATACCACGAAAGCAAATGAAAACACTGCGGCAACTGACAAAGGGACGTCGGCCGGAATGGATGGTATGGATACTATTCATTTTTGTCTTGTTCTTCGCCATGTATGTGCATGAACCGTGGTTTGACGAAATCCAGGCATGGATGATTGCACAAGATGCCTCTTGGAAAGATTTACTGTGGGTGCTTCCGCATTACGAAGGGCACCCGCCCTTTTTTCACTTACTCTTAGCCATCCCGGCACGGCTGGGAATAAGCGGAACGCTGGGGTTGCCGCTCATCGGTGCTTTGTTTAGTATTGCTTCGGCGTATTTAATTATTTTCAAATCCCCCTTTCCGCGCGTGGCCCGGCTAACTTTACCATTTTCCTACTTTTTGTTTTATCAGTATAGTGTAATCGTGCGGCCCTACAACATCCTAGTTTTTTTAATGTGTTTGTTAGCGGTATATTTCCCGCAAAAAGATAAACGCCCCGGCTTATTTGTAGGGCTCCTAGCCGCGTTGTGCGCATGCCATCTGTATGGGATTGCCATTGCCGGCGGGGTTGCTATCGCTTGGCTGTGGGAAATGAAAGGCCCCCGTACATGGAAAACATATTTTTGTAATCTGGGACGGGACAAACGTTTTTACTGGTTGCTGGGACTATTGGGGTGGACCCTCTTACTACTTATGTGGATTTTTCCGCGACCGGATACGTTTGCGATGGGGGCCGAATTTCAAACTACGCCCTTGTGGCAACGGTTGATTTATTTACTCTTTGTTATGCCGGCGGATGCTTTTGTGACGGATATTTTCTTCGCAGGGCAACGACTTTCTGCTTTCCCGTTATCCACCTTTTCACTGGTATGTGGCGCGCTGGCAAGCATTTGTGTGTGGATTAGCATATGTTACTGTATAACAAAAAAAATGCGCCCTTTTGTTTGGATTATGTACGTTTGTCTGTGCATGCCAATGTCGTATTATTTGTACCATCATCACATTGGGCTGGCTGGTTGCGTACTTCTGTTTGGTGTTTGGATTGGCTGGAAAAGTCCGTCCCGCCTCCCCTACTATGCAAAAGGGTTTTACCTGCTCTTGCTGTTTGTCCCCTTAGCCTGGACGTTTGCCGCACTCTATACAGAGGCCACACAACCCCAACTATCCGGAAAATCATTCTATCAATTTCTACAAATACATCAGTTGCAAGACAAACAAATTTTTATTGACTGGTGGAAAATCAAGCCGGATGCACTCCCCCCAGAAAAACAACCTCTATATCCTGAGGGTATTTCTAATACCCATTATTTACCCTTCGCTACCACCCTTAATTTCTACTCACCACACAATTTGTTTGCCAATTTTAACAAGGGGGCTCCCTACCGTTATAATGAACACAGGGCTATCACCCCCCAACAAAATGAACAAACACTCAGCGCCTGGCAACAAGGCCCGCTGCCGGATTTGTACGTCGGTGCCGAGCAATTTAATGAAATATTTACACGCTACCCTGAAGAAAAACAAAACTACGCGATTGTCTTTCGTGTAGAGGGACACAAAATTTGGAAATTTAATAAGCGCGACACCGCCCTTATTCCCGTCTGGGCGCGCACAGAACTGCTTGAGCCGCATCAGCTGGCTCCGCAAGACACGCTTTTCTTTTTTGTAAAATCAGTAAGAGGATAAAAAATATGCAACTATTTAAAAAATTCTGTGGTTGGATTGCAAACCTTGTGCACGTACCAGAGCAAATCATCCGGTTCTTAATTATCGGTGGGGTGAACACACTCTTTGCCTATAGCATTTATGCGTTGGCCATCTTCTTGGGGGCTCATTACACGCTGGCAGTGTTGCTTTCCACAGTCATAGGAACTTGCTTTAGCTTTAAAACAATGGGCACCATGGTCTTTGATAATCCGGACAATTGGCTCATTTTCAAATTTGTGGCAGTATATACGCTGTGCTACTTCTTAAACATTGGCATCTTGCGTTTACTCACTCTGGCAGGTCTACATAATTTGTATATAGCAGGCATTACCAGTATGCTGTTGGTTTCTGCCGTTAGTTTTTGTTTAAACAAATGGGTTGTCTTTCGCAAGAAGAATACCCCGGCTTAGTAGTAAGCAAACGCTATACAAATTCCACCTAGGCAAAATGCTATAATATAAGATATGATAGACCGCATTAAACGCTTAGAAACTTTATTTTTAGAAGAAATCAATACGCTAATTACCAAAATGTCCGCTAACGGAGATTTTGGAGGTATTGTGACCATTACGGCTGTTCACGTGGCTAAAGACTTGGCCACGGCCAAGGTATTTTTTTCCGTCTTTGGTAGCCCAGAAGACCGCAAAAAAACGCAAAATGCACTTTCTTTGTTACGCAAAGAAATTGGTGCACAGTTGCGCGGACGGTTACACTTAAAACGTATTCCTTCTTTTACCTTTGAATATGATGACACACCCGAAAAAGCTGCACGGGTAGAATCTATTTTCCAAATTATCGATAAGGAAAAACACGATGCAAAATAGAGCCCAAAGCTTACAGGCGGTTTGGAGTGCTATCGAAAAAGGCCAACGCTTTTTTATTGCCGGGCACTTGAATCCGGACGGTGACTCCTTGGGCTGTACATTGGCTATGACGTCTTTGCTGGAGCGCATGGGCAAAATGGTGTATGCCTATGCTTCCCCGGCTATCGGGGCGGATTTGCAATTTTTGCCGGGTATTGGCAAAATTCACGTGGATCAACTACCCGAAAAAATTGATTTTGACACTGTGCTTTTATTGGAATGCTCCGACCGAAAACGCGGTGGTGATTTAGAGGCCGTCTTATCTGCGGCGCACACTTTAATTAACATAGACCATCATTTAGTAAGCGATGCTTACGGTGACGTCAATCACATTGATTCCGGTGCTTCCAGTACGGCGGAGATTATTTTTCAACTATTTGAAACCACCCAAGGCCGCTATGTGCCTACCGCCGATGAGGCCACTTGCCTATATACCGGGGTGGTAACCGACACGGGGCGTTTTGTGCACTCCAATACTACGGCCGAAGCGCTGCGCGTGGCCTCCTCTTTGGTGGCACTGGGTGCAAACATCGGCAAAATCAATCAAGTAATTTATTTTACTAAGCCCTATATTGAGCTAAAATTACAAGGCCGCGCCTTGGAAAAAATGCAACTGCGTTTTGATAACAAATACAGCGAAATCATCCTTACCCACCGCGATTTTGAAACCTTTGGGGCAACCCCCGCTCAAACACAAGGGATTGTCAGCCAACCGACAATGATTCCCGGGGTAGAAGTATCTGCATTAATCAAAGAAGAGCCGGACAAAGTATCCGTAAACTTGCGCTCCCGCGGAGCGGCGGATGTCAGCCAAATTGCCCAAACCTTTGGCGGTGGCGGCCACGCACGTGCCGCCGGTTTTAAAGTGACAGACAAACCGGTAGATCAAGTAGCCCAAGAACTTGCCGATGTGGTAGCCAATGTCGTTAAACAACTTGCCTAAGCCGCAAAAAAGCGGAATTTTACTACTGGATAAACCGGCGGATTTTTCTTCGCACGATATCATTGCCATAACCCGGCGGATCTTGCGCACCAAAACCATTGGTCATAGCGGTACACTTGACCCGATGGCTACCGGGTTATTAATTCTACTGGTAGGACGTAATGCTACCCGCAAACAACCCGAGTTTTTGAAATTATCCAAAACCTACCAAGCCGTACTAAAACTAGGCACACAAACCGACACGTGGGACCGCTATGGAGAATTTGTAAAGCAAGCGCCCATTCCCCCTGTATGTGAAGAAAAATTACAAGCGGCCATAGCCCAGCTTTCCGGCACCATTGCGCAACAAATTCCGCCGTTTAGTGCAAAAAAAATTAAGGGTGAAAAAATGTATGACCTCGCCCGCAAGGGGGTAGAACTGGCCCCGCGTTTTAGCGAAGTAAATGTTTCCTGGAAACATGTAAAATGGCAAACACCTGATGAGATCTCGTTTACCCTGACTGGCTCCTGCGGCACCTATGTGCGCGCGCTGGGTTTTATGCTGGCCCAATCCTTGGGCACGGTGGGGCACTTATCTTACTTACGCCGCATCGCCATTGGGCCTTATCACGTCGAACG
>JBGUMP010000034.1:0-16561 GCA_045116875.1 Elusimicrobiaceae bacterium
AAAAACACCCGTATTAATATGTTCCATGGTCTTGTTGTTAACCGTACCAACGATAACCGTAGGTTCTTTGCCCTTTTGCATCAGGAATTTATTGTACCATCCACTGCTTAAACAGTCGGTAATCATATCCTGTGCTACCATCTGGGCATCGGTATCGTTCCAGCCACCGCTCACATCTTTAACAAGGTTTGTTTCTACGCGTTTCACTTTGGGTGAACAGGCAAATACAAACGGCACCGCTAATAAAGCAATCAGTAATTTTTTCATAGCATCTCCTTAAATAAAAGTTTCTTCTATTGTAACAAATTATACACCTATTTTATTGCAAATGGGAGCACAAATCTTTCCCGGCCCAATCTCCTTGCGGATATTCACAAGCAACCGTTCCTTGTGCAATGTCCACCTGTAACCCCACCGGCAAACTTTTATGGTTCGCCTTAATAATTGCCGACTCCTCCATGCGGTACGTAAAATGGGGGCATTCTAATACCACTTTTCCCTCTTGAACCACTTGAGGACAAGGAATGGCCAAATCCAAATCGTTAAATTGGGTAGCGTAGGTTCCGTGCGCTTGCTTATATGATTCTTGTGCAAAGGCCAACGCTTTTGCCCACTGGGCCGCTTGGGATAACTGTTTTATGTTGCGTTGCTTACTATACTTAGGCCACGTCAAGGCAAAACAAAAAGCCAGTATAATAAAGCATCCTAATACAATACGAGAAACAGAACCTTTTTGTGAATAGATCATAGCATCTCCTTACATAATTGAGTAAATGGGTATGCGCGCAGCGCCTTTATAGAAAAACTGACAACGCAATAAAATATCCTGTCATCAATACTAAACCCGTGGGCACCGCAATGGCCGCCCATTCACGGCTTTTAATGCCTAATTTTTCTGCCGCTACGATGTTGGGCAAATTTCCCTGCACTAGCATGCTCCCAAAAGCAGCCAGGCCTATTACCATATATATCAAATCATTGATAGAAATAGTCGGCACAATTTCGATAGCCGCCAGCGTTGCATTATCAATAATTACCGAGACTGCATTGGCCAAAAATAATACTTTTCCACCCAAATGCGTAATGGTACTTTGTGCCAGCGGACGTAAACCGGCACTAATGAGTGTAAGCGCCGCCACAAACATATAGATGTGCCCCGTGCGCCGTAAGATAGAAGAATATGTTTCTTTATCTTCGCGAATATGCATTTGCAGGGTGGTACCTGCATTACGTGCCGTATAACCGGCCGCCACGCTTAATACACACACCGCTGGAAAAATCCAACCTAAAAAGTGGCGCAACAGGAAGAAAAAATCTGCATGATGCGGCGGACCGGAAAGGGCTTGGTTTATGACTAGTCCCATGGGCTCTGCCAACGGGGTAAGCACTGCTCCCAATCCAATTGCGTAACAAGCAAACACCGTAATCTTGACCATGGTGCTTTGTTCCAAATTAACTACTTTTAAGACCTCAGCCAAAATCAAAGCGGACACTGTCACACTCACCAGCGAGGATGTCATCCCTAGCACCAAAATCAATAACGCAAAACTATAACGGGGTTCCAGTGCCCGAAAGAACGCAAACAATACCCGAAAGATATACCGTGAGTAATTATTAAAGATAACGCTGACGACCACTACAATAAAAGAAACATACACCGGGGACGAAAGCGTATCGCGCACCAGCTGCCCGCTCCATCCCCCGCTAATGGTAACGGCAACTATCCCTACCGCAAGCAAAAATAATTCCAAATGACTTTCCACCCAGCGGACCGTCAACGGACAAATAAGCAAACATAAAGCCACCCCAGTTAAAAGGAGGTTCACCCATAGCGGCGTTTGCACAATAACCTGTTCCATATTACTATTTTAGCAAAATAGGACCATTGAGCCAAAACACATATTTTTAGTACAATGTGTGCATAAGCTGTTTTATTTTATAAGGAGAAGAACGGAAATGAAAAAAGTATTATTCGTAGCGTTTGCCATCGCGCTTAGCGCTTCTTGGCCGACCAACGCCCAAGCCGCCGACAACTGCGGCTGCGCCACCACGGATGTGACCTGCATTAACAACTGCACTTTGTCCAAAGTAGCCACCTTAAGACAGAACATCCAAGCTAAAAAACAAGAAGTAGCTACTCAATTGAGCAATCAAAAAGCTGCCGAAGCCAAAAGTCACGCCAAAGCTGATGCAAAAGCTGCTGTAAAGCAAGCTAAAGCTGACGCTAAAGCTAAAGCCAAAGCTGACGCTCAAAAAGCCGAAGCTAAAGCCAAAGCCGATGCCGCCAAAGCTGATATCAAAGCTCAAAAAGAAGCTGCCAAAGCTAAAAAAGAAGAATTGAAAGCCCAAGCAAAAGCTAAAAAAGCTGAAGCCAAAAAAGCTAAAGAAGATGCTAAAGCCAAATTAGAAGCTAAGAAAGCCGAAGCAGAAAAAGCTAAAGCCGACGCTAAAGCCAAAGCCGAAGCCAAAAAAGCGGAAGCCGAAAAAGCCAAAGCCGACGCCAAAGCCAAAGCTAAAAAAGCCGAAGCTGACGCCAAGGCCAAAGCCAAACAAGCTGAAGCCGACGCCAAAGCCAAAAAAGAAGCAGCCAAAAAAGCCGCTAAAGATTCTAAAGCCGCTTTGAAAGCTGAAAAAGAAGCTTGGGAAAACTTAGCAAAATAAGTTTTCTTTCATAAAAAACCCCTGCTTTTTGAGCAGGGGTTTTTTTATGATAACGCAATTTTCAATTTACGCGCTAATGCTCGCAGAATATCTTTCTTTTTGGCTTCTTCGCCGAGCGCCCTCAAGCCAAAGTAAACAAACTCTTGAGCTTTGATTGTATTGGGTGAAAATCCAAATATTTCCGTATAATTTAGAAATTCTACCAATTTATGGGCAGCCATTTTATCTAGCGGGTTACGCGCAAACGCAAAAGACAGGAAAGTAAGCTTTTCCGAAACAGCTTGAGCCACGTTCCCGTGGGAAACATCCAGTCCCAACGTTTTGACATCTTCCATGAGCTCTTCTACTTCCGACACATCAATTTGCGCGGCGCGGAATTCATCCACCAGGTCCTGCGTAAGTACAAAATCGGCCAAGTGTAAAAAAGTAGCGGGAACCGGCGTTCCCAACAATTGCAAACTGCGCACCACCGGATATTGTTTTTGAAACAGCTCATCATATACTCTGGCGGAATCTTCGTTCAATCGTTTGAGTTCTTGCTCTACTACTTTGCGCCGCACATCCATGAACATGCTTTCCAAAGGTACTTGCGTAATAAATTGCTGACGGATTACCCGCGCACATTCTTCATATTTTTGCGCTTCAAAATATTGTTTTAATTGTGCAAAAACCACATCCGGGTTGTCCGTACCGGCCGCACAAACCAGCTGTGCAGATCCTCTACGAAAAACCGCAAAAGGGATTTGTTTTTCTTCCAACGTAATGCGGGATTTAAGCGTAATACGTCCATAAATCAGCTGCACATTGGGGGCGGTCATCTTCACAGGTTCATAAGCCAACACATCACACGCATAAGCGCGCTGCGGATTGGCGGTTTCATCTGCCAGCAACGTAACAATGTGCGAAAGCGCCATCTTCTCTAAACTGGCAGCTTGCGGTTTTACATACCGTTCATAAGCCACCGCTCCGTTTTTTATATCCGGTAAATTGCTGGGGGCTTGTTCCATCCGTTTGATAAATTCGGGTTCCAAATCGGTTCCGCCAACTTTGAGATTAAGCTCCATAGCTCGGCACGCATATTGCATAATTTGGACCGTTTCCAGGCCACTTACTTCGTCAAAAAACCAACCGCACGAAGTGTACATAAGCATAGCCATACGCTGCATTTCCAAAAGCATCAGCGCGGTGGAACGATCCCGCCAAGCTTTTTCTGTTGCATGGCGCAGAAAGAATTTATGCTGGGCATCCAAGGAACGGTCTAAAATCAATTCAATATAATCATTCCGAGCCGCCCACACATTTTTAAAATATTCGCCACCCACACGTTCAAATGTTTTAATCATTTCGTCGCGAATAAAATCCAACGCTTCACGCAAAGGTGCGCGCCATTTTTGATGCCAACCGCCGTGCATCCCGGAGTTACACCCGCAATCTTTGCGCCAGCGTTCCACCCCATGAAAACAACTCCACGATGAGTTTTCATGAATTTGTGCTTCGTACTGGGGCGGATTCTTTTCTAAAAACTCCCCATACACCGTTAGCTGCACATCCGGTTTCTCCTGCACTGTTTTTAAACAGTAGGCCAGGGCCATTTCGGCAAATTTTTGATGATGTCCGTAGGTTTCCCCGTCAGTAGCAATGTGCATGAGTTGGGCTTCATCCGTATGATTATAGGTGCTTAACAAACGCCCGGCAAATTTTTCACCGGAAGAAAGCGTATCCGAAAACGCAATCCCTTGAGAAATCGGCCCATCGTAAAAGAACAAAGCTATTTTTTTGCCGCTGGGTAAATTACATAAGTAGGCCCGTTTTGGGTCTACACCCGCGCCAATTTCCTGCCATTTTTCTTCCCCTATTTTACGCACACGCGCACATTGACCGGGGGCTAGAATTACATATTTCATTCCGTTGGCTGCCAGCACTTCCAGTGTCTCTGTGTTGCACGCGGTTTCCGCTAACCACAGGGCTTCCGGCTTGCGGCCGAAACGGTGTTCGAAATCATAAATTCCCCATTTAATTTGGGTCTGTTTATCATGCCCGTTCGCAAGCGGCAAAATCATGTGATTATACACCTGAGCAATCGCACTACCATGCCCGGAAAAATGAGTTTGACTTTGTTTATCTGCTTCTAAAATTGCTTGGTATACTTCCGGCTCCTTTGCCTGCATCCAAGACAACAATGTAGGGCCGAAGTTAAAACTGATGTGCGCGTAATTGTTAACTAGGTTTATCAATTCTTTATTCCCGTTTAACACACGCGCCAGTGCATTGGGAGAATAGCACTCTGCGCAAATGCGGGAGTTCCAATCATGATACGGATGCGCGCTTTCCTGCAGTTCAATTTCTTCCAGCCACGCATTCTCGCGCGGAGGTTGATAAAAATGTCCATGAATACAAAGGTATTTCATAAAGTTCGCCAAATAATGCTACAATACCCACAAGGGAGCTTGATTTTGTTCCTTATTCGATTATACTATAATTATCTTAATAATGCCCATGGAGGCCCTATGAAAAAAACATTTATTTTAGATACAAACGTACTGCTACACGATGTCAATTGTATCCGCGCATTTGATGATAATGATATTATCATTCCCATGGCGGTAATTGAAGAACTCGATGCTTTTAAAACCGAGGGAGATACCCGCGGAAAAAACGCACGTATGGTATCGCGCATGCTCGACGAGCTACGCAAAAAAGGACGTTTGAACGAGGGCGTAAAACTGGAAGACGGAGGCATGCTTAAAATTGTACTGGATTTGCCCAATGCGTTGCCTTACTCCATGGCATTTAACAAGGCAGATAATGCTATTTTAAATATTGCTTATACCATGGGCAAAAAGGAGGGTTCTTATAAAAAGAACGCGGCCCCCGTCATTGTAGTTACCAAAGACATTAACATGCGCCTAAAAGCGGAAGCCCTGGGGCTCAACGCGCAGGACTACACCACCGACAAAGTAAACGTGGACGAACTCTACACCGGGGTGAGCGAGTTGGAAGTTTCCCCGGAAGAAATTGATGCGTTTTATCGTGCTAAAAAATTGGAACTCGATCCGCAACGCTTTATGGCCAACCAGTTTGTTATTTTGAAAACAAACGACGGCAGCAAGAAATCCGCAATTGGTCGTGTAGCCAACAATGGCGAATTTGTATTACGGCCACTTTCTTCCCAAGAACCCGCAGCTTGGGGTATTAAACCGCTTAATAAAGAGCAACGCTTTGCCATGGAACTATTGCTAGATGACAGCTTGGATTTAGTCACCTTGGTAGGTACTGCCGGTACCGGTAAAACGCTCATTACTTTAGCCACCGGTTTACAACGCACGATGGATGATAATGCATACCGCCGCATGGTTGTGTGCCGCTCCATTGTGCCGGTAGGCAAAGACCTTGGTTTCTTGCCGGGCACCAAAGAAGAAAAATTGGAAGCTTGGATGGGTGCTATTTACGATAACTTAGCTTTCTTGGCAGACCGCAAAAACCCGGACGAAGGCGAAGAAAAAGCCCACTATCTTTTAGACAGCGGTAAAATTGAAATTGCTTCCGTTACGCATATGCGCGGGCGCAGCTTACCCGGCCAATATATGATTGTGGACGATGCCCAGAATCTGACCCCGCACGAAATGAAAACCATTTTGACCCGTGCCGGCGAAGGCACCAAGGTGGTCGTCACCGGGGACCCGTACCAAATTGATACGCCGTATTTGGATGTAGAATCCAACGGGCTTACTTATTTGGTGGACCGCTTGAAAGGGCAAAAAAATTACGGTCACATTACGTTTACCAAAACCGAACGCAGCCGCCTGGCAGACCTGGCCTCGCGCTTGCTGTAAAGGTGAACCAATTCAAATCCCCGGTCAAAAGACCGGGGATTTATTCTTGCACGTTGTTGGATATCGGGGTTCCGCCTATTGCGGATTTTTCGGCGGCCACAACATAGAGCTCTTATAGAAAACGGCATGGTTGCAAATATAATATGCATCCACGTTGTTTGGATAGGGTTGTAACACCTCATAATGAAGATGTAACAGTTCATTTATCAGTTGTTTTTCGTGATTTCCCCGGCGGAAACCGCCTTTATTTATATTAGATGTTCCCCGAAGGGCAGCTATCAGGTCACTCAGCACGAGCTCCCCAGCATCTAGAATAAACTGCCCAAGGATTCTCTCCAGCTCCAAATAGCTCTGTGGAAAGAGTTGAATTTCCGGCGCTGGCAGAAATTGGTCTTTAGCTTGAACATATTTTATACCTACATGTAGGCGTTTTTGGGTAGCAGAATTCACAAATGATTTTCGAACAAACTTTACATCTTGTAAATCTTCTACAAAGTATTCACATTTAGCCACTGTAAATCCTGTACAGTCTTTTGCGTCTTTGATTGTAAAAGTCCCTGGTGTGTCTACATCGGCCTTATAATTTAACCCACAGCAAAACATCGTCTGCTCAAACTTGTCCTTACCGACTTGAGTGAACTTCCTTGCCGTATCGAACGTAAATCCTTCGTCGTTCTTCATATGCTGATACTGACAAGTTGGATTTTCGTCTGTCGCCGTTTGCGTTTTTGTTCCGGTCTGAGTCCCTGTCCCCGGCACAGCAATCGCCTGTGGCACGCTCATTTCTTCCACGTCCATTTTCTCGCCGAATATACGCAAGTCGTTCAAGGCGGACTGAAACACGGCCTTATAGCCCGGGGAATAAGCATCATTCAAGGCATAGGCACCAAATCCCAGCGCCGTAACAAATAATGCCGGGGCAGCTATGGTGGTTCCCCCCGCCACACCCGCGCCTGTGCCGATCACTTGCGCACTCGTGCCCATAACCGCACCACTTCCACCTTCGCCCAAGGCAGTCAACAGCAACGGTGCAGCAGCCAGTGCTGTTTCCAACCCGCCGGGGGAACGAAGTACATCTTCCTGCAGGTGCTGCAAGCTTTCGGCGGAAGAATACAAACGTGTCAGGCGTTTTTCGTCTAACAAAGTGCCTAGATTGCTATTAGGGCCTTCCTTTTGGTGATATGCCGTAATACCCGCCATAAGCACGCGGCTGGCCGCACCACGCTGGGCCGAACTTAATATCAAATGCCCGGCTGGGCTGGTGTTTTTCACTTCCCGTTGATTGGGCCCAATAGTAGTGGCCGCATATTCTGCGGTAGCACGGGCGGCCGCCTCTCGTACACGCTGGGATTGATTATCGCGCAGATAGGCAGAAAGCTTATCACCCTCGCCGGGTTTTAAGGTAGATGCCCAAGCCATAAAAGCCAAATTAACATACTCGGTCGGCACATAATGAGGGCTGCTTGGCGCACCATTACCCTCTTTTACCATATATTCAATGAGCGGAGCCAAATCGGTATGATTTTGAACAGCCATGTCAATTTGAGAAGCAAAGCTCTTATAAATTTGAACAGGGACTACTTTTTGGTTCGCAGCTTTCAAATTATCGATGTTTTTTTGAACATCCGCCAAAAGCCGCGTGTATTGAGCATTTTGGCTTTGTTGTTCTTTTTCCCGCACAGATTTATCAACATTTTCCGCCAGCAGGCCGTTTCCCGTTTGCCCCAAAGCACCTTTCCCTGATTGAGGCTTCTGGCGTTCTTCCCAGCGTCTGGTTTGTTCATTAAATGCGTACTCTTTGTAACCACTGCTTTCCCATACTCCCGCTTCAATCATCGTTGTGTTAAGCGCCGTTTTAGCTTCACAAATTGCAGGGAATCGATCGCTTCTTGAGGAATTCAACTCTCTCCGACACACGGACTGTGCACGATCATACCCCGCACTTAATTCATGGGAACATCGGATCCTATAACTGGGATGTTTATTAATGAAGTTAACACAATTATAAACATGGCTTGCCTCGCTCCATAACGTGCCACGCGGATTAGTCAACATATCCTTAATCTCTGGGTCTTTGATAGACGAAAAGGGGCACCCCGAACCAGCAGCTTTCATAGTTTGCTGTTTGGAACGTTGTTGCGCAGGGCGCGAGAGTGCTTTGCGTTGTGCGGATGAAGAGGATGCTCTGCGTTGTGCGGACGCACGCGACCCACCGCGCGCACCACTTCTAGGTTGGGCACACAGTGATGACACAAACAACAACGCAATGAACAAAGAAATAAGTTTCCGCATATACTACTCCCTTTTTTAGTAGTATAATGGACATTGCAAATTTTTCAAGGGGGCAAGTTTTATACAAGCACCTCGTCGTGAATGGATGTTAAAAACTGCCGATGTACTTGCACGGAAATAAAAAACACCCCGGAAATGGGAAAATCCGAGGTGTTTAACTGAACAATTTAATGTAAGTTATTTAATGTAAGCCGCACTTGCAAACATGGTCCTTTTGGTAATTTTCTAAGCTTTGTTTTTCAAGTGGCTTGTATTCGCTGGTGCGGCGGATGAGCTCATCAAAATCAATCGTTTTTGACGGAAACATCGGCCCGTCCACACACGCAAATTTTACTTTCCCCTCCACCGTTACGCGGCAGCAACCGCACATCCCAGTGCCGTCCAGCATAATGGGGTTCAAGCTGGCATGCGGATTCATATTCAGCTGATCCATCAGGCGCGAGGTAAATTTCATCATCGGAATCGGCCCAATGATAAACCCGGCATTAATTACTTCGCCCCGGTCGTGCAAGTTTTGAATTGCATCCGTCACCATTCCTTTCATACCATAAGAGCCGTCATCCGTAGTGGAAATGGTTTGATCACACAGGGATTTCATTTCGGGCTCTAAAATAAGCAAATCTTTCGTGCGTGCTCCCAGCACCGCAATCACTTTGTTACCGGCTTCTTTGAGTGCTCGCGCAATGGGGTACACTTCCGCAATCCCTACTCCACCGCCAACTACAGCCACCGTACCGTATTTTTTTATTTCCACCGCCGTACCCAGTGGACCGGCTACGTTTAGAAAAGCATCCCCCTCTTGCATATTATTAAACATGGAGGTTGTTTTCCCAATCGCTTGGATAATTACCGTAATCGTTCCTTGCTGGGCATTCCAATCTACCAAGGTAACCGGCACGCGTTCGCCGCCCTCACGCCCGCGCAAAATAACAAACTGCCCGGCCTTGGCGGACTTAGCAATGAGCGGTTTATAAATCACAAATTTTACAACTACACTATTGAGTTGCGTTCTTTCCAAAATAGTATTTTCTTGCATATTATTTTCCCTCCAAATACGCATTGATGCGTTTGGCGGCTTCAATTCCGTCTTTCATAGCCAGCAACACCGTCGCTCCGCCGCGGATGATATCCCCCCCGGCATATACACCTGGCAAAGAGGTTTTGCCTTGTGCATCCAACTCTAAAACCCCCCGTTCGGTAGTTTTAAGTTGAGGGGTTGTTTTGGCAATAATGGGATTGGGACGTTGTCCAATGGCAACAATAACAGTGTCGGCGGGCATTACAAATTCCGAACCCGGGATTTCAACCGGACGACGGCGGCCTTTGGCGTCCGGCTCCCCCAATTCGTTGCGAGTAAATTTGAGCCCGTTGACACGGCCGTTTTCGTCCGTCAATATTTCTTTGGGCGTTAGCAAAAATTCAAATCTCACGTCTTCTTCCTTCGCGTGTTCCACTTCGGCCGCACGCGCGGGCATTTCAGCAGCGCTTCGGCGATAAGCAATCGTTACTGTGTCCGGCCCCAAACGCATGGCACAACGCGCCGCATCCATGGCGCTGTTGCCGGCGCCCAACACAATTACATGTTTGCCGATTTTAATCGGTGTGTCGGTCTGCGGAAATTTATACGCTTGCATCAAATTAATGCGGGTTAAAAACTCGTTAGCGCTGTAGACGCCTACCGCATTTTCACCGGGGATTCCCGTCATCGTGGGTAAGCCGGCGCCGCTTCCTACGTACACAGCATCAAATTCTTTTAATAGTTCTTCGACTGTTTTTGTGGCACCCACCAATACATCCGGCACAAATTTTACACCCATGGATTTAACCGTTTCAATTTCATGGTCAATAATTTCGCGGGGCAAGCGGAAAGACGGAATCCCATAGCGAAGTACTCCCCCAAACGCGTGCAAAGCTTCAAATACCGTTACTTCATGACCGGCGCGAGCCAGTTCGGCGGCCGCCGCAATGGAGGACGGCCCGGAACCGATGCACACGACTTTTTTGCCGGTTTTGGGGGCAGTTTGCGGAGCTTTTAGAAGGCCCTGTTTACGGGCAGTATCAGCGGTATAGCGTTCCAGCATACCGATATTTACAGACCCAAATTTTTCTTTAAGCACACAGTTTCCTTCGCAATGCTTCTCTTGCGGGCAAACGCGGCCGCAAATTGCGGGCAGCAAACTGGTTTCCATAATTTTGCTGGCTGCTTGCCCCACTTTACCTTCTTTAAGTAGCGCAATAAACGCCGGGATTTGCACCCCTACCGGGCAATTGGCCTGGCAGCGCGCATTTTGACAATGCAAACAGCGCTCGGCTTCGGCGTGG
This sequence comes from Elusimicrobiaceae bacterium, assembly GCA_045116875.1. Taxonomy (GTDB): domain Bacteria; phylum Elusimicrobiota; class Elusimicrobia; order Elusimicrobiales; family Elusimicrobiaceae; genus Avelusimicrobium. Next base: position 11,109 of record JBGUMP010000034.1, read on the forward strand.
GCTTCGGCATCGGTAAAGTTACCGGCTACTTCATCAAAAACGTGTTTGCGCACTGCGGGAGCCAGTTGACTTCCCTTGTTACGCGGGGCCGCTGGATTGGGCATAAAAAACCTCTCTAATTAAAAATAAGCTGGCAAAAATGCCATTTATTCCTTATACTATGAATATATTATATTGTAAAATATATATATCAATTTAGCAAAGGAGGATACTTATTATGTGTGACAGATACAGAACAGCCGGAACCGGTTTAACAGCCTTCTTATTAGGTGCCGTATTAGGAGCCGCCGCCGGGTTATTATTAGCCCCTGCCAAAGGAGAAACCACCCGCCGCCGCTTGAAACGCTGGGCCAACGATACGTATGAAGACAACAAAGAATTGATGTTGGAACACGCCCAAGAATTCAAAGGCAAAATGAAAGAGCATTTTGACGGTGCGCGCGAAAAATTCAACGAAGGCAAAGAAAAAGTAGTCAAAGAATTTAACCGCCGCAAAGAAGAAGTGGCTGCTAAATTCAAAAAAGACGAAGAATAAGCCGTTTACACATTAAAAATCCCCGGGCACAAACCCGGGGATTTTTAGTTGATTAGAACCGCGTAATTATTTAATACCGTTCATCCACTTAATGACGTACTTCTTAAGGCACAAGAGCATCAGCCCGCCTACCACCGGCATGACTACCAGCGTAGTGAAGAAACGCACATTGGAAATGTGTCCAAAATAACCCGAGTAGAAACCCGCAGTAAAGTTGGCAGCCGCGTTAGCCAAGAACCACGCTCCCATCAAGAGGGAGGCAAAGCGGACCGGTGCCAATTTGGTCACTAAAGACAACCCCACAGGGCTTAAACACAATTCGCCCATCGTGTGGAACATATAGGCAAAAATCAACCAGAAAATGCCCACTTTAGCATCGGTAGTTTGGATGACGTAAGAAGCCGCCACCAAGATTAAAAACCCAAATGCCAAAGACATAAATGCCCATACAAATTTAGCGGGGGTAGAAGGTTCCAACCCTTTTTTGGCCAAGTTTAACCACAATTTGGAGAACAAAGGCGCAAACAAGATGATGAACATCGGGTTGACGCTTTGGAACCAAGAAGTAGGCATTTGCCAACCAAAAATGACACGATTGGTAAACTTTTCGGCAAAAATGGTTAAGGAAGCCCCTGCTTGCTCAAAGGCGGACCAGAAGAAAATGCTGAAGAACGCCATAATGAAAATAACAGCGATACGTTGTTTTTCTTCCGTGGTAAGCGGCGCATTGGGATGTTCCAACTTTTCTTCTTTAGTCAATTTTTTAGGTTTTTTGCCTTGCCCTTGAAGGTGTTTATTTTTGCCCCAGATAAAGATGGACAACCCAATAATCATCCCAAAACCGGCTGTAGCAAACCCCCAGCCAAAACCTACTTTTTCCGCCAACGTACCTGCAATAAAGTTGCAGATGAACGCCCCCAGGTTAATACCCATATAAAAGATAGTAAACCCAGCATCACGGCGAGGATCGTTGTGCTCATAGAGTTCACCCACGATGGTAGAAATATTCGGTTTGAACAGGCCGTTTCCAAGCACTAGGAAAAATAAACCCGCATACAAAAACGACAATGTAGGATTAGAGGCTAATGAAAATTGTCCAATTGCGATTAAAATTCCCCCCACAATAATGGCACGGCGTTGGCCCCAAAATCTATCGGCAATGTAGCCGCCAATTAAAGGGCTCAAGTAAATTAAACTGGTCACGGTCCCATACAATTTGCTGGCGTGTGATTCGGAAAACTGCATTACTTTAATCAAATACAGAACTAAAATACCACGCATGGCATAGTAGCTGAACCTTTCCCACATTTCTGTCAAAAACAGCACGTAAAGGCCCGTTGGCTGTTTGTCCGTTCTCACGGATACTGCTTGTGAAGTCATTTATTTTTCTCCTTACTAATCTAACAAGTACTTTATTATTTTACCAAATTATGAGGAAGTGATGACGAGAAATTTAGAACGAACCGAGGGATTGGGTAGCTTGCAGGCCGTTTTCCAGATTGCTTAAGTCGCCCATCAGCATTTGCATAGACTGTTGCATCATGGTGAAAATATGCATAAGTGAATAAACCAAGTAGAATCCAACCAACACCAAAACAACTGTATAAATAATCTTAGCCAATGGGCTAATCACCCGGCTCATCCACACAAACGGCAAGGCAAATGGCCCCAAAATCAACGCCATTAATATAATCCCCGGGTGCGTGAACAAAAATCCGTGTCCGGGTTTTAAATTTTTGCCGCAAGCGTGACAATAGTTATCGCTTTCGCGCACCTCGGCCTGGCAGCGTTTGCATAAAATGGGAGTAGTCAACGTATCCAGTTCGTTCATAGATCAACCCCTTTGGAGCGTAAAAACCGTTTGATGTGGCTGCGGGCGTTGGCGGTTTTGGCAAATTCCAGCCAATCACGTTTGGGCTCCCCGTTTTTGCGGGTAATAATTTCACATACATCCCCGGTTTTAAAGGCATAGTCCATACGCACCATGCGGTTATTGACGCGCGCCCCTACATAGTGGTCCCCAATATCGGTATGAATGGCGTATGCAAAATCAATTGGGGTAGAACCTTCCGGCAACGATTTCACATCCGCGCGTGGCGTAAACACAAAAATCTGTTGCAAATTGACGTCCGTTTTAAACCCTTCCAAAAACTCCCGCGGGGCTGTCAAATCCTGTTGCCATTCAATCCAGCGGCGAATCCAGTTAATTTTTTCGTCAAAATTTTTATCTTGCTTTACATTGCCCAGTTTATAACGCCAATGCGCGGCGATACCATACTCACATGTTTTATGCATTTCTTCGGTGCGGATCTGGATTTCGATGATATCCCCCGTGGGCGATAAAACTGTGGTATGAATGCTTTGATACATATTCGCTTTGGGAGTAGCAATATAATCGGTAAATGTGCCGGCAATCGGCTTAAAAACGCTGTGCACTAGCCCCAACGCGCGGTAACAATCCGGCACCGTTTTGGTAATAATACGCACGCCCAACGAATCCTGAATTTCCGCAAAAGTACAATTATGTTTTTGCATTTTACGGTAAATGGAATAATAATTTTTGGCCCGGGCCAAAATGCGTGAATCCAAATGTTCTGCTTTCAAAGCAGGTTCTAACGCCTGCTTGAAGGTTTCCAAGGCGGCTTGGCGGTCTGCCGTGCGGGCTTCCACCTGGGATTTAATATCCTCATACTCTTCAGGGTGAAGGTATTTAAAGGACAGGTCTTCCAAGTCGGTTTTGATGGTAAACATCCCCAAGCGTTGCGCAAGCGGGGCATACAGCGAAATGGTTTCGTACGCTTTAAATTTTTGTTTTTCCGGCGGCATATATTGCAACGTACGCATGTTATGGGTACGGTCCGCCAGTTTGATTAAAATCACGCGCACATCTTCCGCCACGGCAATAAGCATTTTACGCCAATTTTCAACGGTTTCTTCATCTGTGGAAGAAAATTTAAGATCGCTGATTTTGGTAACTCCCTGGACCATATGCGCTACTTCTTTGTTAAATTCCTTGCGTAAATCTTCCAACGTAACGCCGGTATCCTCCACCGTATCGTGCAATAAACCGGCACAAATGGTATCCTCATCCAGGTTAAAATCCATCAGAATATTTGCCACATGGCAGCAATGCGTAAAATAGGGCTCGCCACTTTCGCGCTTTTGATCCTTATGTGCATTTTGCGCAAAGTGATAAGCTTTCTCAATCATTGCCGTATCTTGATTAGGGCTATATTCCTTAAATTTAGTCAAAAGCTCCGCAAGGGTGGGTGCATTCATTTTAAATCTCCCAAAATATCTGCCGCCGCACGTTTGGCTACCCCCGGTTCACCCAAGCTGGCGCGCAATTGCAACAATTGCTGATGCATGCGGGCAAGTCTCTCCGGGTGCGCAAACAATTCTTGCGCAATCTGTACACAATTTTGTACAGACGCGTCCTGCTGTATCAGTTCTTTTACTAGCGGTTTATCGGCCAACAAATTTACTAAAGAAATATACTTTACTTTTGCTACCATACGGGCAATTAAATACGTAGGGCCGAACAGTTTATAAGCCACCAACATCGGTACACCCAAGAGGGCATTTTCCAGTGTGGCCGTACCCGAACAAGCCAACAAAAAGTCCATTTGTCCACGCATTTTATAATCGGTTTCCTTAATAAAATGAAAATTGACCGGGGGTTGTTCCCCAAACAATTCTATAAACTTTTTTTCATCGGCATCCGGCAGTAAAAAGATATACGCCTGCGTGTTGGGATACGTTTTGCAAATTTCTTTAAAAGTTTGATAAAACACCGGGGTCAATCGTGCAATTTCCCCCTGCCGGCTTCCGGGCAACAGGCCCAATTTCCAAGCGTATTTTTGAGGTTCTTGTATATCAAAATTTTTAGGAAGCGGCGCCGGCATTTTGTCCAACAACGGGTTCCCCAAAAATACGGCGTTTCCCCCGCGTTCTTTGTGAAACGCCGGTTCAAACGGGTAAATTACATACATTTTACGTGTAAGAACGGCCAAGCGTTTGGCGCGGTACTGGCGCGAAGCCCACACCTGCGGGGTAACATAGTAATACGCGGGCACTTGCTCTTGCTTGGCTACTTTTAAAAATTGATGATTGAGCCCGTAGAAATCCACCGCAATAAAAGCGGCCGGTTTTTGGGTGCGTAAAATAGTGCGAACCTGTTTTATCAGCCGCCAAAATAACGGCAATTTTTTAAGGGGTTCAATAAATCCCAAAAGGCCTTGACTGGCAAGGTCTATAATAAATTCATCCGCACACGCTTTTAGACGCGACCCACCAATAGCAATCACGCGAAGGGTGGGATCCAATTCTTTCAAGGCCGACACTAAGTTGGCCGCGTGAATATCCCCCGAAACATCCCCCGCAGAAATAAAAAGTGTTTTACCGGTTTGAACCGCGTGATTAAACTGCGTCATAGACTTCCTCTTTAACATTATACTTCATATTTCGGCACTTTGGGTGATAAAGCCCCTTTAACAACCTTGCTTAGATTAGTATAATGTTTGTATGAAAGAACGTTGCTTAGTTTTAATGAAACCCGATGCGCTGGAAAAACGCCTGACGGGTATGATTTTGGGCCGGTTTGAACGCCTGGAACTTGATATCGTGGGCGCTAAAGCTGTTTCACTCACCGAAGATTTGATTCGCGAACACTACAAACATTTAGCCGGTAAACCGTTTTTAGAAAACGTAGTACGCTACATGATGGGAGACTACAACCATATTGCCAACCATAAAATCCTGGCCTTTGTACTGCAAGGGGAAGATGCTGTGGCTAAAATTCGCCGTGCCGTTGGTGCTACCAATCCCGACAATGCCGCCGCGTGGACCATCCGCGGCAGCTTTGGCAAATTTGATAAAGCGGCCGATGTGGTGTACAATTGTGTACACGCCTCCGATT